>NZ_FTMS01000012.1 GCF_900156105.1 Alkalispirochaeta americana | reverse complement strand
TTCGATGCCATCGTCAATCGTTTCACACAGGGCGCGGCGTTGGTTCTCGGGAATCAGTCTTCCTCTTGGTCCTGAAATATCCGAGAAATTTTTTTTTGTGCCGTGATAATAATCGCTGCTTCAGCCAGGGCCTTCTCTTTCCGGGTAAGTTCTCGTTCCTGCTCCCTGATCTTCTTTCTGGCAGCCTTCAGTTCTTCACGGGCTTCCTGTTCGTTCTTTGTCACGGCGTCTCGTACCTCCTGTTCCCATACAGTGAGGTGCTGAGAATGTAGCCCGTTTTCACGGAGCCACTCGCCCATCGTATCATCGGCAACAGACCGGGACTCCAGCAAGAGCGAGAGCTTCTCAGCCAGCTGTCGACTACGGTTGGCTTGCACCCCATCTTCAATTTGCAGGGTACCATCTCGCATCTTCGCTTTCCAGCCATAGATGGTTGCTACCGAGATGTTATACTCCCTGGCCAGGGAAAGTGCTGAACGCCCCTCAGGCAGCAGGAGCTTTTTCAGCACAGAGTTACGAAACTGGGCGCTGTAGCGTGGCATGTGTCACCTCCATATCAATCAGGTTTAGGTGACAACTATCATGGCAGAGCGCGGAGTGGCTCCTCCGGAAATAAACCGGGTCGTCATCTTTGAGAGGTCCCGGTAGTATCCCCGGTAGCGCTCGGGCATCACAAGCGCCATCTGGAACATGATCTCGTCCGTAATCTGACGGAGCTCTCCTGCAGTAAGCTTCCGGTCTCGGGGAACACGAACACTGAAGGCCTCTCCCACGGCAAAATGGATCGGTGTTCGTCGAAAACGCCGGAGATTTCGAAAGAGATCCTTCACCCCCCACTGGACCATGGGAATAATTGGAACCTGGGCTTCTACAGCGAGCATGGCTGCCCCGGGGCGTCCCTTTTGGAGCTCTCCCGACATGCTCCGGGTTCCTTCGGGGGCGATCCCCAGAAAGGCTCCCTGATCAAGGGCCATCTTCGCACGCCGGAAGGCTTTTCGATCGGGGCCGCTCCGATTCAGGGGAATAATGTCCCAGACCTGCATCAGAAACCTGGTAAGAGGATTTTTCCAGAGCTCCTTCTTTCCCAGGGCTGTTACCCTGCGGCCCCGCAGGAGGGTGTAATAAATTGGCCCTTCGAAATTCGTGGTGTGATTACTGGCAAGGATGGCTGGCCCCTGGCGGGGAATTTTTTTCAGTTCCCGGCAATCGACCACAAAGAAGACCCGCAAGAGAACAAGGATCAGACCGTTAACGATTCCTCTGGATACACGTTGCACCATGGTGTTTACTCCCCCCACCCAAACGTTCCTGGCTCATGGGCGCTTCTGCTCAGGGCATCTCGCCCGCAGGGCGCCTGGACGAAGGGCCCTGCCTGTATATTGTCTGTATAGACCATGCCGGCAGATTATGCCTATAGACAGTTTCCACATTCGGGCATAAAATTCCAGACTGGCATGATCGACATCAGCGGCGGCTTTCAAACATCCCCCACCGAGGTGATCACCTTCCTGGTGATTGTCGGAACAATCACGATTTCCCTGATCGTTACCCAGATACTTAATCGCCGGGAAATGGCAAAACGGGCAAAGCGCCGGGCTTCCGCCCGGTCCGCTCCCGTTCTTCGCTCCCGATCTGTCAGAACCCAGCCGATCCTTCCCCCGAAAAACCAGAGCGTTCTTGACCGTCTGGCCTGGTTCCTGAAGAACCCGAACAGGATTACCATTGTCATGCAGGATCCGGAAAAATTGGTCCACCTGGCAAGAAAAGGGCTCCAGGAGGGCGTTGTCCAGGAGAAGGAGGTCCGGGATCTCTTCCGGTACCTTCGGATGGACCCGGAGCCGCTCTTCTCACGATCCCTTCTGACATCGACGATCTCTCCGGGTTCGGAGGTTTCCGTTTCCACAGTGGACCTCTCCGTGGCCACAGGCGTTTTTGTCAGCAACCGGCAAGAGGGGCTCCTCCTGCGGATTGATCGAGGGGGGAACCGGTTCAGGACCGGAACCCCTCTGGAAATAGTATGCTACAGCGCTGACGGAATGCACCAGTTTCACAGCACGCTCCTGCGGAAAAAGGGTAAACATCTTCTCGTTTCCCACAGCAGGCACGTCCGCCACGCCCAGCGACGCCGTCACCGGCGGCACGAAATAGAAATACCGATCCGCCTGGGCTTTCCCGGCTTCCGCAGCGCTCCCCTTGAAACGGTCTCCCTGGACATGAGCATCGGCGGGGCAGCTGTGCGAAACCCCAAAAAGCGTCTTGTTCTGGGAGCCCTGGTGGAGTGCACCCTTGACATGGGATCAGCCCCTCCCCTGGTTCTGACAGGAACGGTGGTACGCCTCTCGCGCCGCAAAACCAGAGCTCATATCAGCTTCTCGGCCATGAACGACAAAACGAGACACCGCCTCTTTCGCCGCCTTATCCAGGGGCGGTGACCTCCGTTCCGCAGAGGCCCTTCCGCAGGGGCCGTTCCTCAGGAGGGAATGACTCCCACATAGGGAAGCGTGCGGTACTGCTCGTTGCAATCAATCCCGTAGCCCACGACAAACTGATCGCCCACGGAAAACCCCACATATTTCACAGGGACCTGGGCCTTGCGCTGTGCAGGCTTATCCAGAAGTGTGCAGATTTCCAGGCTTGCCGGGGTTTCCAGGAGCAACCGGTTGCGGATCTCCGAAAGGGTCAGGCCCGTATCGATAATATCCTCGACAATCAGAACGTGCCGGTCATGGACGCTCTCGTTGAGATTTTTCAGGATAATCAGGTTGCCCGTGCTCTGGGTCCCCACGTAGGAGGTGGCCGCCATGAAGTCCACCTCGGCAGAGATGGAGAGGTGACGAACCAGATCTGCCAGAAAGACAAAAGACCCCTTCAGGAGCCCCACCAACAGCACATTCTTGTCCTGGTAGTCACGATTAATCTCCCGGGCAAGTTCACGGACACGTTGTTCTATTTTTTCCTCGGAAATGAGTACATCCATAGCAGTGCAGCTTCCTTTTCGTTGACGATGGGATTTTACCTTCGTAGTTTACACGAGAGACTCCTCCACTCCTAGGCACGAACGGGCAGGAAAGCGGGATTTTTTCCGGGCGGGGCATTAAAATGAAGGGGTGAGAACAGCGCGAAGGGAGACCGCGTGAAGCCAATACACTTGAGACCGAGACAGAACCTATCGCTTCTGGCCCTGTGTTTCGCCTTTTTCGCCGCTGCCCCGGCCTCTTCCGGGGCAGACGAAATTGTTATCCTGGAACTCCACGGGCCGATAGACCGCTTTCAGGCGGTCTATGTGCAACGCGCCCTGGCCCAGGCTCAGCGAGACCAGGCACGCCTGGTTGTCCTGGAGATCGACACCTTCGGCGGGCGCGTCGACTCGGCCCTTCGCATTGCCAACGCCCTGGGAAACTCTCCTGTTCCTACCGCCGCCTGGGTAGCCAATACATCGACAGGAACCGGGGTGAGCTGGTCTGCCGGGGCGTTGATTGCCTTCGCAACCCGGCAGATTTTCATGGCTCCGGGAACATCCATCGGGGCGGCAGCCCCCGTCGTCCAGGCTCCGGGGGGAGCTGCTGCGCCTGCCGACGAGAAGACCCTCAGCGCGATACGGGCCCAGATGGCCGCCCTGGCCGAAAGAAACGGCCACTCCATGGTGATCGCCCGTGCCATGGTGGATGCATCGCTCGAGGCCCACCTGGTGGAGGTCGACGGATCGCCCCGGATCGTCGATGCCGAAGGGTTGCGGCTGCTGGAACAGCGCACTGCCAGCGGGGAGATCGAACTGCGCGTGGAAAAGAAGATCATCGGCCCGGGGTCACTCCTTACCTTGACAGCCGGAGAGATGGAATCCCTGGGTGTCTCCGCAGGAAGCCCGCAGTCGGTGCAGGAACTCGCAGACCTTCTTGATCTGGAGAATAGCTCCTTTCGCCTGGTGCGCCCCGACACTCCCGACAGAATCGTTGCCCTTCTGACAGGAGGCGGGTTTACCACACTGCTCATCCTGACGGGGCTGATCGCTCTCTTTCTGGAAATAACCAACCCGGGCTTCGGGCTTCCGGGAACGGTGGCGGTGGCAGCCTTTGCCACCTTCTTTGCCGCAAACATGCTTCTGGGACGGGTGGGATCCGTGGAGATCATACTCTTTGTGACGGGCCTCTTGCTGCTGGTTGTAGAGATCTTCATTCTGCCCGGCTTTGGTGTGGCCGGCGTTACCGGGCTTGCATCGATTACCCTGTCGCTTATTTTCGGGTTGCAAGAGTTCATCCTTCCCGAGGAGGCCTGGCAATGGGACGTGGCCACGGGAAACATTCTGGTGGTTCTGGGGAGTCTCGGTGCTGCTCTGGCTATCATGGTGGGGCTCGCTTTCTTTCTGCCCCGCCGAAGCTTTTTCTCGCGCCTCGCCCTGGCCACCACCCAGAACGCCTCCGAAGGCTACAGCGTGCAACCCCGGGAGGTTCATGATCATCTCCTGCACAAGGAAGGAACCGTCAGGACTGATCTTCGCCCTGTGGGGTCGGTTCTTCTGGAAGAGGGCGAGATCATCACCGCCGAAAGTCAGGGAGAGTTCGTGGAACGAGGAAGCATCGTCGAGGTTATTCGCGTAGACGGAAACAGAGTCGTTGTTCGCAGGAAAGGATAACAGGAGAGGAAAACATGATGTCAATTGAGTTTATTTTGCTTGCGTTGCTTATTCTCTTTGCGACACTGGCGGTACTGGCTGTTTTTATCAAGTTCTTCGGCCTCTGGTTTCGAGCCCTTCTTTCGGGAGCATCGGTTCCTTTGGCCAGGATTGTCGGCATGTGGCTCAGAAAAGTCGATCCTGCAACAATCGTTGATAGCAGAATCATCCTGGTAAAAGCAGGCATACCCCTGGACCCGGAATTGCTTGAGACCCACCACCTTGCACAGGGAAACGTGCGGCGTGTGAGCCAGGCCCTGGTGGCCGCCAACAAGGCAAATATCCCTCTGGACTTCCAGCGGGCCGCCGCTATCGATCTGGCGGGCCGGGACGTGCTGGACGCCGTCAAGACCAGTGTAAACCCCAAGGTGATCGATTGCCCGAATCCGGAGAAATCCCGGGGGGCGATCGAGGCAGTGGCCAAGGACGGGGTGCAGTTGCGAGTGAAGGCGCGCGTTACCGTCAGGGCAAATATCGAACGCCTGGTGGGTGGCGCAACGGAGGAAACGATCATCGCTCGTGTGGGCGAAGGGATCGTCACCACCATTGGCTCCTCCGAGACCTACAAGGCCGTCCTGGAAAACCCCGACCAGATCTCCCGACGCGTCCTGGAAAAAGGGCTCGATGCGGGGACAGCCTTTGAGATTCTTTCGATCGATATCGCTGATATCGATGTGTCGGAGAACGTGGGGGCAAAGCTCCAGGCGGACCAGGCCGAGGCGGACAAACGCAGGTTTCAGGCCGAGGCAGAACAGCGACGCGCTGCCGCCGAAGCCTTTGAGCAGGAGATGCGGGCCCAGGTTCAGGAAAACCGCGCGAAGGTTGTTCTGGCCGAGGCAGAAATCCCCAAGGCGATCGCCCAGGCCTTTCGCGATGGCCATCTGGGAATAATGGACTATTACCGGTTGCGAAACATCCAGGCTGATACCCGGATGCGTGATTCCATAGGAGGAGAGGAATCCTCGGGAGGCAGCACGAACGGTGGCACCTGATCTTGACCTGATGGAATCGCTCCTGGGGCTGGTGGCGGCGATCCTCTTCGCCTCGTTCCCCCTGATTGTAACAATTCTCCGCTTTGCCCGTCGTCGGAGAAAAGGAGCCGGCGAAGCAGCCCCGCAGGACGGGGCTCAGGCTCAGGCTCAGACCAGGAAGAAGAGCAAGAGGAAAAGGAAGCCCGGACCTCTGCACTCGCTCCTGAAAAAGCGGGTTCATTCCTGGGTTCGGCAGTTGCGGCAGGATTCCAATCCCCAGGAACGGGGGGAAGCCAGTCCCGACCGAAAACCGCCCAGGAGCCCTGCCCTTTCACGGGCCGATTCTCGTACCGGAAAAGACACCCCGCCGGACGATCGCAGCAGTGGATACAGGAGAGCCCTTCCGCACACCCCTGAACCGGTCCGGGCCAAAACCGGCCCCGGGACGGAACCATCCCTCCTGAGAGGCAGAGCCAGTCTCTCCCCGCTTCAGCAAGCTCTGATCTATCGGGAGATCCTGGGACCACCCCGCAGCGACGACCCCTTCCTTTGAATCCCCGACAGCGGATAAGGTGGCACCGTGAAAGACAGATACACCCCGCCCTACTGGGATGATGCATGCCGGGACCTTGCCCGGCGGGATGAGGTCCTGGCACAGCTCATAGAAAAGCACCAGGGAGATCAGCTTCGGGGAAGTGGCGATGCCTTTCAAACCCTCCTGAACGCCGTGGTGGGTCAACAGATCTCCGTGGCCGCTGCCCAAAGCATATGGGGACGCCTCAAATTGGCAGCTCCGGAGATCTCTCCCTCTACCGTGCTGGAACTCGGCCCCGACGAGTTGAGGGCAATCGGCCTCTCCCGACAAAAAGTTCTCTATATTCAGGGTATCGCCCGGGCCTTCTCCACAGGAGATGTGACACCGCGACTGTGGCAGAACATGTCCGACGAGGAAATCCACGCCCAACTCTGCTCCCTCTATGGGGTTGGCCCCTGGACCGCCGACATGACCCTGATTTTCTTCCTCCATCGCCCCAACATCCTTCCCCTGGGGGATATTGGCCTGATACATGGAGCGGCCCGTCTCTATAACTGGGATTCCTCCCTGAGCCGTCGCGAAGAAACAGCGCTCCTGAAAGATCTGGGCGAAACCTGGCATCCCTGGCGAACCGTGGCAACCTGGTATATATGGCGTGACATTGATGCAGAACCGGTAATCTACTAATGTCCTGTAGAGAACAGGCAGAGAATCAAAGGATAAAGAAGAGTGAAAGGGTGTTTTTCTCTTATTCTCCGAATACGGACCTGTTTTTTTCCGTCCTCCGTGGTACTGTAGTCTCCGGAGGAGCACCAGTAAATTCGGGAATCTGGTTATGCACGGCACAACTCTCTTCAGGCCCACACAAACCTGCACCAGCGTACTGATCGCTGAAGACTCGTTGCTGCAACGCAAAGTCCTCTATCGCCATCTTTCCTCTCTGGGATACAACGTTCTGGTAGGTGAAAACGGCGCCAGCGCCCTGGAACTCTTTGTTGAGCAGCAGCCGAGAATCGTCATTACCGACCTGGACATGCCCGTGATGGACGGCTATGACCTGATACGCGAGGTGCGGCGTCAGGAGATCCATTACACCCACATAACCGTTCTGACAGCCCTTACAAAAAAGGAAAGCACCGTACGGGCAATCTCCCAAGGTGCTGATGACTACCTGATAAAACCATTCCACCCCGAAGAGATGAAAGCCCGTCTGGAATCAGCCGAACGGCTGGTCCAGATCCAGAGTCAGGAGAAAATCATACTCCTCATGGCAAAACTCACGGACTACAGAAACCCCGAGACGGGATATCATATCGAGCGCGTTCAGCACTACTCAAAACTTCTGGCGCGTATCCTCTGCGACCAGGGGCACCAGGAACTGAATCAGCGGATGATCTCAACGATCTTTACTGTGGCAAGTCTCCACGACATCGGGAAAGTGGCAATTCCTGACGAGATTCTCAACAAGCCGGGAAAACTCACAAAGGAAGAGTTCCAACTCATGAAAACCCACGCCGAAATCGGAGGAACCATCCTCGATGAAGCCTGTCAGGAGATTGGGTCCGATTTCCTCCGCACAGCCCGTGATATCGCCATGCATCACCACGAACGCTACGATGGAAGTGGATATCCTCTGGGGCTTGCAGGAGAGGATATCCCTTTGAGCGCCCGAATTGTGGCTCTAGCCGACGTTTTCGACGCTCTGAGCAGCGACCGGGTGTACAAGTCTGCCTTTTCGCCGCAACAATGTCGGGAAATCATCGCCAGCAAGAAAGGGACTCACCTGGACCCGGACGTGACAGAGGCGTTCCTTACCCATGAGGAGCAATTCTGGATCATCCAGGCCCAGTACCGGGATACCTGAAGGGGCTGTGTCCTCCAGGTACCGCGAAGAAAAGAATCAGGAAGGATGAGACTTGTTCTTGGTGTACACATCAAAGCACACCGCTGCAAGCAGGACCAACCCCTTGATGGCCTGTTGCCAATCTACACTTACTCCCATGATGGACATACCGTTGTTTAGAACACCCATTACAAGGCCCCCAACAACGGCCCCTACGACGGTCCCAATACCACCAGAAGCCGACGCACCGCCGATGAAACACGCCCCGATGGCATCCAGCTCGAACATGGTGCCTGCCTTTGGCGTAGCGGCATTGAGTCGCCCGGCAACAACCAGGCCAGCCAAAGCCGAAAGAAGCCCCATATTCGTGTAGACCAGAAACATGACTCGCTGTGTTTTGACCCCCGAGAGTCTCGCTGCTTTCTCATTACCCCCAAGAGCGTAGATATGACGACCAAAGACAGTCCGTTGGGTAATAAAAGAATAGATCAATATTAAGCCCGCGAGGAGAACCAGAACAACGGGAATCCCATTATACGCGGCCAGGCGAAGCGAAAACCACCCGATGGCCAGGACCAGCAGGATAATCCGTCCTGCCTCGATCCCCAAGGGGAGAACATCAAAGCCGTAACGCAACTTCGTTTTTCGACTCCGCACAAGATAGAGCGAAAAGAGGACCGCCAAGATCGTCCCCGCTATCATCGCAACGACGTTGTACCCACCGATTTCCAAATCCCGCCCCGGCAGATATCCGGCCGCAAGAATCTGGAAAGACCGGCTGAACGGCGCCTTGGTCTGCCCCTGCAGTATAACCATCGTCAGCCCCCGGAAGATGAGCATCCCTCCCAAGGTGACAATGAAGGCAGGTATTCGGAGAAAAGCGATGAAAAAACCGTGAAAGGCTCCAACCAGGACACCAAGAAGGAGAGCAAGAACGATCGTTACAGGGACAGGGAGGTTCATATCCACCATCATCACAGCGGAAACGGCACCAACAAAGGCGACGACGGATCCTACCGACAGATCAATATTTCCTGTCAGAATGCAGAGTAGCATTCCAATGGCAAGGATCAGAACGTAACTGTTCTGCAACACCAGATTTGTAATGTTCATGGGCCGGAAAAGAATGCCCGCTGTCAGCACCTGAAAGAGTAGCATAATAGACACAAGGGCTATTACCATCCCATTCTGTCGAACATTACTCTTGAAATAAGACATCAACGAGTTCATAGCAATTATTCCTTCCTGGCCTTCTTCTGGTGATTCATAATACATTTCATGATATTCTCCTGCGATGCCTCATCCCGGGGCATCTCCCCGGCAATTTCGCCATTATTGACCACGTATATCCGATCACACATACCAAGCAACTCCGGTAACTCCGATGATATCATCAGAAGCCCCTTTCCCTCGGAGGCAAGCTGGTTGATCACTGTATAGACCTCATACTTGGCTCCCACATCAATCCCCCTGGTGGGTTCATCCAGAATAAGGACATCGGGCTGAGACATCAGCCATTTTCCGAGAACAACCTTCTGCTGATTTCCCCCAGAGAGACTTTCCACGACCTGGTTTAGATCCCCACTTTTGATCCGAAGCTTCTTGCGATAATACTCGGCAGAGACAACCTCCTCGCTAAGATTTATCACACCTCTATCACTTACTCTTGACAAATTTGGAAGTGTTGTATTGCGTCGAATATTATCTATCAGAATAAGCCCCAGAGTTTTGCGATCCTCCGTAACATAGGCCAGACCCTTTTTGATAGCATCGGACACGTTATGGAACTCAACGGGTTTACCGTCGATATAAATTTGCCCGGAATGTTTTTGTCCCCAGGACTTCCCGAACAGACTCATGGCAAGCTCAGTGCGGCCTGCCCCCATAAGTCCTGCAAGCCCCACAACTTCTCCACGACGAACTGATATCGATACATCTTTTACGACACGACGATTCAGATGCTGAGGATGATAGGCGTTCCATTTTTCGACCCTCAGAACCTCTCCCCCCACCGATACCTCGCGGTCAGGGTAGCGATCTGTCATCTCACGCCCTACCATGCTCCTGATAATCCGGTCCTCGTGAAAATCAGCCTGGTCCTTGTGCATTGTCTCAATGACACATCCATCGCGAATCACTGTGATAGAGTCAGCTACCTCTACAACTTCATTGAGCTTGTGAGATATAAGAATACAGGTTATTCCATGCGCTCTCAAATCCTTGAGAAGTTGTAGAAGTTTCCTGCTTTCTTCATCGTTCAAAGCCGCAGTGGGTTCGTCAAGAATCAGAAGCCGCACATTCTTTGAAAGGGCTTTTGCTATTTCCACAAGCTGCTGTTTCCCGACACCGATATCTGAAACAAGTGTTGCCGGATTCTCTTCTAACCCCACTTTTTTCAGCAGTTTCCTTGCCTCCGTGGAGGTTGCATGCCAGTCAATCACCCCTCCGACGGAGCGCTCGTTTCCGAGAAAGATATTCTCTGCAATAGCAAGCTCCGGAACAAGGGCGAGCTCCTGATGGATAATAACAATTCCCAGCTTTTCGCTATCCCTAATATCCCGAAAGCCGCACTTCCCTCCGTCAAAAAATATTTCGCCGGAATACTCACCGCTCGGATAAACCCCACTCAGAACATTCATCAAGGTGGATTTTCCCGCTCCATTTTCCCCAACCAGGGCCCGTATTTCCCGGTCATGGACGGTCATATCGATATCTGTAACCGCATGAACTCCTGAAAAGGATTTGGTTATCTTTTTCATCTCCAGAAGAGGCTTTGTCATTCTCTAAACCTTATATGATTGAATAGTGGTTTCTTCAAACTTTTGGAAAGCCCCCTCCAGATAGAGGGAGCTTTTTCTTTCTAAATTTCCTGTTTCCCGGAAATGGATCGGGAAGCCTCTTCAGACCTCTCCCGAAAATCTTCCACGGGTTTAGTTCAGAACCTGTTCCCGTGTGTAATAGCCTGAGCCGACGAGTACTTCTTCCCAATTGCTTGCATCAACGGAGACGGGATGCTCGAGATAGGAAGGAACAACAATAACCCCGTTATCATAGGTAGTGGTATCGTTGACCTCTGCAGTGGTTCCTTGCAACACAGAATCCACCATATCAGCTGCACGTCGTGCGAGCACTCGCGTATCTTTGAAAATAGTAGACGTCTGCTCCCCGGCAAGAATAGATTTGATTGAAGGAAGTTCCGCATCCTGCCCGGTGACAACAGGCATCGGTCGCGAACCAGATCCATAGCCGACCCCTTTCAGGGAAGAAAGAACACCGATCGAAATACCATCGTAAGGGGAGAGAATGGCGTCTACCCGAGCATCGGTATAGTGAGCGGCCAGGATGTTATCCATCCGGATCTGCGCCGTCGCTCCATCCCAGCGGAGTGTGGCTACACGGTTGAACGCTGTCTGACCACTTCGAACAACAAGCTGTCCGTTGTCGATGTACGGCTGGATCTGGTCCATAGCTCCGTTATAGAAAAACGTCGCGTTATTGTCATCGGGACTTCCGGCAAAGATCTCAATGTTGAAGGGGCCTGCACCAGACTCAAGATCAAGAGAATCCACGATATACTGTCCCTGAAGAACCCCCACAAGATAGTTGTCGAACGTGGCGTAATAGCTCACGTGAGGGCTATTCCTGATGAGGCGATCGTAGGCAATAACAGGAATGTCGTTATCGGCAGCAAGATCCAGAACGTTTGTCAGAGCCTCGCCGTCAATACTTGCAATTACCAGAACATCGGCTCCACGGGTCACCATGTTCTCAAGTTGAGCAACCTGTGCATCAATGCTGTCCTCTGCATACTGAAGATCAACCCGGTACCCCCGATCCTGGAGAATATCCCGCATATTTCTTCCATCCTCTATCCACCGCTGGGAAGATTGCGTAGGCATGGCAATACCTACCAGAGGAGTCTCCTCCTTACTGCCCCCCGCAAAAAGACTCGCCCCGGAACAAAAAATCAGAAATGAAACAAAAAAAACACCAAACTTCTTCATGAATCCGCTCCTTTTGGAATTTCGAAACTTAACAATCACATTTTTGATTGTTTGCTTTCGTTTCTGATCATCAGGTTACCACCGGTTCCCGCTACGGTCAAGAAAAAAAATCTGGTATAATGTTTGCATGTTTGCACTGGAACGGTTGCGCATCATCAAAGAGTATCTCATAAACCACCGACAGGCAGAGGTCGGCACCCTCAGCAATCTCCTGTCCGTATCGGAGGTAACAATCCGCCGAGATCTCGTGAAGCTGGAAGACGAAGGGTTTCTCACACGGACACACGGAGGGGCAATGCTTGCAGATTCACAGGTAATTCAGGAACCTTCTCTGATTACCTCCGATTCTGCCCACATCAGCAGAGACACCTACCCGGAACTCGCGATTATGAGCCTTCGCCTTATCCTCGATAATGCTGTGGTATTTCTTGCAGATGGCCCCATTAACTTCAAAATAGCTGAAGGATTAAAAGCACGATCGGGCGTCACTGTTCTCACCAATGACCTGGTGATTGCCTCGCTTGTGGCCCGGCAAAAATCGAACAGGGCAGTTCTTCTGGGAGGAGACCTGAACGAGCAGGGAGACGCAGTGTACGGAGCAGTCGCACAGGAGAACCTGCTTCGCTACCACGTGGACATATTATTCTTTGAGGTCGATGCCGTGAATCATCAACTTCAACTTACTGTGACAAGCGAACAACGAGCCAATCTGATCATGGCTGCTGCAAAATCGGCCGACAAGTCGGTCTTAGTCTGTCCAGCAAACCGCTTTGGTCGAGGGGCCTTTTTCAGATTCGCTTCAATCCATTTAGCAGAAGCAATTGTAACAGATCCTTCCCTTCCCGATACCGAAAAAAACCGGTTGTTCTCGGAAAACATCACTGTCTTCACCGCTATCAATGCTTTCGAGGGAAGTCTATGATACCGCTCCTGGAAGTCAGAAATCTTACCAGACGTTACAGTGGCGGGTTTCTCATCTCCAGGGTAAACATGACCGTTTTGCCAGGGGAGGTTCATGCGGTTGTTGGCGAGAACGGGTCTGGCAAGTCAGCCCTGATGAAACTACTCTCCGGATTTGAACATGCTGATGCAGGACAAATTCTTTTCGAAGGCAGGGAGCTGACCACATCTTCTATCGGGGCTGCTCGGCGTGCCGGAATCGTCTACCAGCACCAGGATTTGCAACTATTTGAAAATCTCTCTGTGGCAGAAAATATTTTTTTCGCTACTGGAACAGGACGCTACTCACACCTCCAAACACTGATCAAGTGTCAGGATCTTTTCTCGCAAACAGGAATCTCCCTGGATCCCTCACTTCTCCTGGGAACGTTAGGATACGCCGAGAAGCAACTCGTTGCAGTAGCCAAAACCCTGGCTACGCCGGCAAAACTCTTCATCTTCGACGAACCCACCTCAGCCATGTCGGAAGCAGAACGTTCTGTAGTCTTTTCCATCATCGCCAGACTTCGGCAAAAAAAAGCCGGAATCATCTATATTTCACACCGGCTCGATGATATCCAGAGAATCTCTGACCGGGTTACCGTGATTCACGGGGGACGACGTGTCGCAACCAGTGCGGCCCAGCACGTTGATAAGAGCTCCCTGATTCATCTGATGACAGGTGAAAACCCGCGCCGTCGTTACCCTCGAACACCAGGGAAAGCGGGAAAAACCATCCTGACAGTAAAAGATCTGAAGAGTTCACCCGTCCTTTCCAGCGTTTCCTTTTCTCTTGGTCAGGGCGAAATTCTTGGAATAACCGGACTCATGGGATCAGGACGAACCCGACTCGCTCACTGCCTGGCCGGGGAGCATCCTCTGGAGGGGGGGCATATCTTTTTATCGGGAAAAGAGGAGATTATCCGGGACCCCGCGAAAGCATTGTCGCTCGGGATAGCTCTGGTTCCGGAAAACCGCATCGAGGAAGCCCTTTTTCCGTATCACTCCTTGTCGGTCAATATGTCCATTTCGAGTCTCAACCGCTTCAGGACGCTCCATGGGATTGATCAAAACACCCTGCTTGATCGGATATCGAGCTATACCCGACGCTTTTCGATCCGTCCTGGCGACCCCTCCGATGCTGTAAAGCTCTATTCGGGGGGGAACCAGCAAAAAATCATCCTGGCCAGGGCCTTCATGAACCGCCCGAAAATTTTTCTTCTCGATGAACCAACCCGAGGAATTGATGTGGCTGCAAAGGTAGACATGTATAACGCCATTGATGATCTCGTCTCAAAAGGAGCTTCCCTGATTCTGTTCAGCTCGGAAATCGACGAGATCCTTGGAATGGCCGACCGGACTCTGGTCCTTTCACAGGGGCGAATAGCCGGCGAGCTTTCCCGGGAAGAGTCTACCCGGGAAAAAATACTCGACCTCGCTATTGCTGACCATAATATGCCCCAGGCCCGTGCTTCCGGAGAAAGTGCTTCTCCGTCAGACAGGCCGGGGCAGGAAGAATATCGGGGTTAACCAACCGGGATTCACAGGCCATTCGGGCGACGGCCTCCAGAACGATGGCATTTTCCACCGCCGATCTCCCGTCCCGCCCCCAGGCGAACGGCCCATGGCTGGCAACCAGCACCCCGGGGACCGCGAGCGGATCCAGACTCCGCTTTTCGAAGGTCTCCACAATGAGGGCCCCCGTATTTTTTTCGTAGGCCCCCTCCACTTCACAATCCGTCATATCTCTGGTCACCGGGATGGGAAAGCGAAAGTGATCGGCGTGGGTTGTCCCCAAAAGGGGAATGTCTCGCCTGGCCTGGGCAAAGGCAACCGCATAATTACTGTGCGTATGAACGATCCCTCCAATTTGACGAAATCGGCGATACAGTTCTGCGTGGGTAGGGGTATCCGAGGAGGGGCGAAGCTCCCCCTCCACCACCTCACCCGACTCGATACTCACCACCACCATCATGTCAGCCTTGAGATCCCGGTACGAAACTCCGCTTGGTTTTATTGCGAACACCTCTTCCCCGGGGTCACGCACACTGGCGTTGCCCCAGGTCAGGAGCACGAGACCGGCATCCACAATCTGAACATTGGCGGCGTATGCTTGGGTTTTAATCTTCTCATACTTCATGAAGTGATCGCTTACCTCTTTTCTGCAACCCGGCCTTTTGAAGCCCGCCGTATATCCAGCAGTTCTTTCATTACGTGGAAGAGATCTTTTTTGCCCTGCTTCGTGCCAAAAGCATCGTGGATATCACAATACAACCGGTATAAGTGTTCATACACCTCGGCATTCTCGCGAATCGGCTCGAAAACCCGCTCCATCGTTCCCGTCATCTCCTCCATGGCGGTAAAAAAATCGTCATACCCTCCTCTGCTGGAGCCCGCAGCAACCGAGGCAGCGATGGCTGATCCCAGAGCTGGGGTCTGGACACTGCGAGACACTTTCATTGGCCGATTAAGCACATCGGCATAGACCTGCATGACCAAGGTATTTTTGACTGAGATTCCTCCACAATTCACAACTTCTTCGATTTTTTGGCCGTACTGCTCAATTTGCTCGACGATCCTTCGTGCCCCGTATGCTGTGGCTTCCACAAGAGAACGATAGATTTCGGCAGGAGAACTCTGCAACGTCAGACCGACAATTGATCCAGTGAGCCCCTGATCAACAAGAACTGTCCGGTTTCCGTTATGCCAGTCCAGGGCCAGAAGACCACTCTCACCGGGAAAGAGTCTTTCGGCATCCTCGGTAAGTGACTCGTGGGTTCCTCGTTCCGGTCCACCCGGAGAGATTCGCTCGACAAACCAGTTGAAGATATCTCCAACAGCGCTCTGACCCGCTTCGATTCCTGCATAGCCAGGAATAACCGACCCGGGAACTATACCGCAAATCCCGGGAATATCAGGAACGTGACCATCATCACGGGCTATCATGATATCGCAGGTGGAAGTCCCGACAATTTTAACAAGACTTCCCTCTTTTATTCCCGATCCCACCGCTCCCAGATGCGCGTCAAAGGCCCCTACTGCGATAGGAGTTCCTTCGGGAATCCCCGTTTTCCGGGCCCATTCCTTGCTCAGCTTTCCCGCCAAGGCGTCGGCTGTCCAAGCCTTTCCAGGAAGGGTTTTCCTGATCTCTACGAGAGCCGGATGAAGCAATGCAAGAAATTCCTGGTCCGGATACCCTCCCCAATCTTTGTGAAAGAGTCCCTTGTGTCCAGCCGCACAGATGGATCGCTTTACCGCATCCGGATCAGTTATCCCTGCAAGCTGCGCAGGAATCCAGTCGGCTATCTCCATCCATGTGTAGGCCTTAGCAAGGGATCCAGAATTATCCCGATAGGCGCGCCAAATTTTTGCCCAGAACCATTCCGAAGAATAAATTCCTCCTGTTTTCTCCAGAAATCTAGGTCGATTGGAGCGGGACTTTTCCGTTATCTCCTGAGCTTCCTCCATTGAAGTGTGATCTTTCCAAAGCCACGCCATTACTGTGGGATCATCCCCATGGCCCGGAAGGTCTGTCAGGGGAGAAAGATCTCTTTGGACCGGCATGGGAGTACTGCCTGTGGTATCAACACCAATGCCAATGATATCCACCGGGTCGATTCCGTGCTTCTCCACAGCAGAACAGACAACCCCTTTGAGGGTATGCTCTGCCCCTTCCAAGTAATCCTGGGGATGCTGGCGAGCCACATTGGGATCGCTTTTATCCAGGATGATCCCCTGGTCTCCGTGAGCATAGCCCCATACTTTCGTGGCAAGCTCCGCGCCATCGGAAAGCTGAACCAACACCGCCCTCACCGAATTGGTCCCGTAATCAAGACCTACTGTGTACTTCATGAAACCTCCTCCATAAACAAATAGCAAGAATAACTATGCGTTAACGATAACGCATGGCTGAGTGGTTGTAAAGAAATATATTGACATTATCATGATACAAACAGAAAATAGCACATGATGACGTTAACGATAACGCAAAGGAGGCACTAAAAAGAATGAAAAAACCCTGGAGCGATCACAAACCGCCGCCCTCTCAAGGAAAGAGAAAACCTACAATGAAAGATGTCGCCCAGGCTGCAGACGTTTCTATTGGGACGGTTGACCGTGTTTTGCACAAGCGTGGAAGAGTAGCCCCCGAGACAACTCGCCGTGTCATTGAATCTGCACAACGTTTGGGATTCTCCCCCAACCGCGCGGCAAGCAATCTGTCCAAAGCTACACCGCGAGTCTTTATTGGTCTACTTCCTTTTCCAAATCAAGACAGCGGATACTGGCAGTGGATCATACGGGGCATCCAGAAGGCCGCCGCTGAACTTGCCCATCATTATGTCGAAGTTGAGTTCATCTATTATGATAGATTCAGCAATGATTCATTTCTGACTGCCACAGCAGGGCTCGTCCACCAGGATTCCAGCGGCATCATTATGGCCCCAACCATAGAGGATGCTTCCCGGAAACTTGTGGAAGAACTACAACCCTGTCCTGTGGTTCTGATTGACGGGACTTTGCCAGGAGCCTCAGTGCTCTCCACAATCTCTGCCGATAGTCTTGAAAGCGGTTACATCGCAGGAAAATTACTGGATATTCTCTGTCAGGAGAAACGCTTTCTCACTATTACCCCCGGCATGAGTTCTCATCACCTCCAGCTACGTCGTCAGGGATTCGAAAACTACTTCAGCGGGGGCTCTCCGGGCAATAAAACCCGAAAGGCGCGCCTCGATCATTTGAGTCTGGCCTCTGATGACCAATGGAAGCTTTTACCCCGCTGGCTTGACGAACGAAGAGACATGGAGGGAATCTTTGTAACAAACTCGGCCTCCCACAAGATTGTAAGTCTCCTTCCCCAAGGATACACCCCCCGGATAATCGGGTACGATCTGATCCCCGGAAATGTGAAATGTCTCATTGATGGTTCTATCGATTTTATCATGAACCAGCACCCTGAAAACCAGGGCTATAAAGCGTTCTACGCGCTTTATCGATCCACCATACTTAATGAGTCGATTCCAAGAACTGATCGAATCCCTATCGATCTCATGATGCGGGAAAATCTTCCCTTTCACCCCGAGTATTCCATCACAACAGGAGAAACCCCATGAAAGCGACAAAGCAACTATCCGAATTGTACAGAACAAAAGAAATATGGATGTTCTGCGGTAGCCAACACCTGTACGGCCCTGGCCCCCTCAAGGAAGTCCATGAAAATGCCAAAAAAATTGCTCAAGAACTTGATCAAAGCCTCCATATACCCGTGCGGATAACCTTCAGGACAGTCCTCACTACGGCTGATGAGATTGTCTCCAATCTGGCTCGTGCTTCAGAAGACGAATCCTGTGTTGGGGTAATTCTCTGGATGCACACTTTTTCGCCGGCCAAGATGTGGATTCGCGGGCTCAAGAAACTTTCAAAGCCCCTTCTTCATTTCCATACACAGTTCAATCGGGATATCCCTTGGGATTCTATCGACATGGACTACATGAACTTGCACCAGTCGGCTCATGGCGGACGTGAGTTTGGGTTCATTGCATCCCGGCTGGGATTGCACAGAAAGGTGGTGACCGGCCACTGGAGCGACAGCAGAGTACAGGAAAAGATCGGCATCTGGAGCCGGGCGGCCACAGCATGGGCCGATCAGCAGGGAGCCCGCATTGCCCGTTTCGGTGATAACATGCGTAATGTAGCTGTAACCGAGGGAAACAAAGTCGAGGCGGAGATTCAACTGGGATACTCCGTGAATGGATACGGCTTGTCAGAATTCGTTGATCATCTTGAGGCTGTTCCGGAGGGAGATATCGATCTTCTTCTACACCAATACGAGCAGGACTACAGTCTCGCCCCTGGGCTTCAGGCGGGGGGAAAATGCCGGCAGTCTCTGCGATACGCAGCTCGTCAGGAATTGGGCCTCCGATCCTTTCTTGAGGCAGGGAATTTCTGTGGTTTCACCGATACCTTTGAGAATCTGGCAGGGCTTGATCAGCTGCCCGGCCTTGCTGTACAGCGACTCATGGCCGATGGATACGGGTTCGGCGCTGAGGGAGACTGGAAAGTTGCAGCACTTGTCCGCGCCATGAAGGTGATGGGCGACGGGTTGCCAGGCGGCACCTCCTTCATGGAAGATTACACCTACCATTTTGAACCAGGCCGAGAACGAGTGCTCGGCTCTCACATGCTGGAGATATGCCCTTCGATTGCCACAGGAAAACCCCTGTTGAAAATCAGCCCCTTGGGCATTGGAGGAAAAGCTGATCCCGTCCGGCTCGTTTTTGATACAGCCGAAGGACCCGCCCTGAACGCATCCCTTGTTGATCTTGGAAACCGTCTCCGGCTCATAGTAAATAATGTTGATTCGACCCAACCCGATGAGGATCTCCCGAAGCTTCCTGTTGCACGAACACTCTGGATTCCCCGGCCGGATTTGACCACAGCAGCAACAGCCTGGATTTATGCCGGAGGAAGTCATCATACCGGGTTCAGCCAGTCTGTAACTGCCGAGATGCTGGAAGACTACGCCGAGATAGCCGGAATCGAGTGTGTCCTGATCAACGAACACACCGAGATCCGGCCCTTCCGCGAGCAACTGCGCTGGAACGAGTTGTACTGGCGGCTAAACCGATCCTTCTGATTCGTTATCCTGTCGATGCCCCGGTGCTGGCCCTCACCGAGCCCGTTTTCTCTCGGTGGCGGCCAGTGTCATTTTCCGCATTCGCAACGATGCAGGAGTAACCTCCACGATCTCGTCATCACGAATGAAGTTCAACGCCATCTCCAGGGTCATCACACGATGGGGCGTGAGAACGACGTTGTCATCGCGCCCCGAAGCCCGGACGTTGGAAAGCTTCTTTGTCTTGCAGGGGTTCACATCCAGATCGTTGTCCCGGTTGTGTTCGCCTACAACCATTCCCTCGTAGACGGGGTCTCCTGCACCGACGAACATCTGCCCCCGGGGCTCCAGATTAAACAGCGCGTAGGGAACAGCGCTCCCCGCCCGGTCCGAAATGAGTGAACCCGTGGCTCGTGAGGGGAAATCGCCCCGGTAAGACTCGTACCCTTCCAGATAGGCGTTCATGATGCCCGTACCCCGGGTATCGGTGAGCAGCTCGTCGCGGAATCCGATCAAGCCCCGGCTGGGGATCGAGAACTCCAGGCGGGTTCGCCCCCGGGAGTGGTTCACCAGGTTCACCATTCGACCCTTCCGGAGACTGATCTTCTCGGTGACGATTCCCACGTACTCATCGGCACAATCGATAAAGAGGCGCTCCACGGGCTCTTCTTTCTTTCCATCGCGGGTCCGCAAGATCACCTGGGGTCGCCCCACGCAGAGCTCGAATCCTTCGCGCCGCATCTGTTCAATGAGGATCGCCATCTGGAACTCACCCCGGCCTTTCACCAGAAAGCCTTCCCCTCCCTCGGAGGGTTCCACCACGAGCGAGACGTTCCGAAGGGTCTCCTTCTTGAGTCGCTCGCCAATCCGCGTGGATTGAACAAAGCGCCCCTCTTTTCCTGCCAGGGGGCCACTGTTCCGCATGAAGAGCATCGCCACCGTGGGCTCGTCGACGGTGATTCTTTTCATCGCCTTGGGAGCCGCGGCGGTGCAGATCGTGTCTCCTATGTGAACGTCTTCTATTCCCGCCAGGATGACCACATCTCCCGGCTGAATATGATCGGCATCGACAATGGATATTCCCTGATACACCTGGAGTTTGCTCACTCGCAAGGGTGTGCTCTGCCCTTTGTCGTCCAGACGAACCAGAGACTCCGAGGCTTTCAGGCTCTGGTTATAGATCCGGCCGATGGCCAGGCGCCCCAGATAATCGGAATATCCCAGATCGGATACAAGCATCTGGAAGGGTTTGTCTTCCCGGACAATCGGCCCGGGAATCTCCGATAGTACCGCATCAAGCAGCGGGTCCAGGCTCGTGCCGCGCTCTTCCAGATCGGGCTGGGCGATTCCGTCCCGGGCAACCGCATAGAGCAGAGGAAAATCGTACTGTTCTTCGGTTGCATCGAGATCGATAAAGAGGTCCGATATCTCGGAGAGCACCGCCAGGGGGCGTGCATCGCCCCGGTCGATTTTATTGATCACCACGATGACCGGCATGCCAGCTTCCAGGGTTTTGTTCAGGACAAACCGGGTCTGGGGAAGCGGGCCTTCGGCAGCGTCTACCAGCAGGATTGCTCCGTCCACCATGGAGAGAGCCCGCTCCACCTCACCGCCAAAATCGGCGTGGCCCGGGGTGTCAATAATGTTTATCTTGACACCCTTCCAGGTAACGGCGCAGTTCTTGGCTGCGATGGTGATGCCCCGCTCGCGCTCAAGATCCATCCGGTCCATAAGCCGCTCTTCAAGGACCTGGCCCTCACGGAAGATTCCCGCCCGCTGGAACATGGCGTCCACCAGGGTTGTCTTTCCGTGGTCGACGTGGGCGATAATCGCCACATTGCGGATCGTCTCGTTTCTTGTATGACTACTCATTATTCTCTCTTATAAACACGCTCTTATAAACACCAGATCCACGGTCTGCGTCAATGCGCAGGTTCTGCCAGGAGATTTCTTGCAGGGCCATTTCTGACGATAATAATTGATTATCCTCGGTCCTGTCAGATACAATGGCACAGCCGATGCGGAGCGATTCCCTCGGGAAAAGAACAGGGGAGGTGCCATGGAAATCATGATCGAATACGGCGCGGTGCGAACGGTGCTCTACGGAACAATCAGCTGCCAGTGCCCCGTAACGGCCGAGACAGACCAGGCCCTTTTTGCTGCCCTGGGAGCGGTGCCAAGGGAACACCGCCAGGAGGATCACCGTATTCCCCTGAAACCCTTCCTGGAGGCTGCCGCGAAAAACCCCGTCAAAACACCGCTCCAGCTCTTTGTGGAGTTTGCCTCCTTCTCCCGGGACGATCCCCGGCAGTTCACCATCACCCGCAAGGATGCCCTGCGCTATTTTTCCTGTCGCTACCATTTCGACCGGATGCTTCAGGGCCTGAGACCTCTTGAGGTCCATCATGTTCCCTCTTTTCTGGTAAGCCACATGATGCTTCCTGTCACTCTGGCAGATAGCGCGAGTCAGCCTGAAGGGAACTCCCCGGCAGAAGGGAGCGAACAACCAGGGGCAACGGTTCTCTACCGACACGATCAGGATACAGTCACGTTCAGGTCGGTTTTTGTTCCTCCCTCGATCAAAATTGCTCCCGGGCGATTCTACGGCTTTCACTTCGGGATGGTTCTGACCGAGCTTTCCCCGGAGCAGGCAGAGCTTGTGAAGCTTCATCTGGCCCAAATCCCGGAACTGGACACCCTTGCAAAGCAGCTCTCTCTGGTAGACTTTTCATCGTTTCCCGGTTCAGCGAACCACTTCCGCCAAATCAGCCGACGATGGAACCTGGTAGAGCCCCGTGGGACGCCATGAATCTGCTTCGCGTGGGCGACATGGCCCGAATCAACAGTATTTCCGCCCAGACCCTTCGATACTACGAAAAAATAGGCCTGCTCAAACCCGAGCGGATCGATCCCGCCAACGGGTACCGCTACTACAGCATAAAACAATCGGCCCGGCTGGACATGATTCAACACATGAAATCGCTGGGGATGAACCTCACCGAAATCCAGGAACAGCTCAAGAGAGAGGACCCCGCAGTTATCCAGGATCTACTGGAGCGCCAGCGCCAGAACCTGAGCCGTCAAATCCAGCAACTCCAGACCACGGAAAAAGCAGTTCTGCGAGAGATGGAAAATTTTCGGCGGTACCGTTCAGGCCCCAGGGACGGCACAATTATCCTGGAGTATCTGCCGGAACGGACTATCTACCGCTACGACGGCGGAATAAACATCTACGATTACGGCATTGAAACCTACGAGTACATTCTCCGGGAACTCAAGAGCCACATTTTGCTGAAGAAGCTGCCCCTGGTATATTTTTGCAACGTCGGATCGATCCTTCGCAAAGGGCGGCTGGAAAAGCGGGAGTTCGTCTCGACGGAGATATTCCTTTTTGTGGATACTCCCTTTCCCGAAACGCAACGACTCGAGACAATTTCCGCAGGGACTTTTCTCTGCATCTACTGCGACAGTTTTCACAAGGAACGGGCCTACGCCGAGAAGCTCCTCCGGGCTCTGGAGGAACAGAAGGGCCGGATCGCAGGGGACTACCTCTGCGAAGTAGTGGCTGAATTGCCGGTCTTTGAGCAAAACGAACGCCAGATGTTTATCAAGCTTCAAATCCCGGTGGAACTCCAGGGGTGAGCAGCCCGGGGTCTTTTCTATAATTTTTTCGCGAAATCCTTGACCTTATTCCTGGAACAACCTTTATCATTCTCCTGAAGCACGGAAAACCCGTGTCGGATCACGTTTGTGAGAAATGTTTGTGAAGAATTTTTGTGAGGAAGGAGAAAAAACGATGAAAGACAAGATACGAGTTGCGCAGTACGGATGCGGGAAAATGTCGATCTATACCATGAGGTACGTCCAGGAAAAGGGTGGCCAGCTTGTGGCAGCCTTTGACATGAATCCCCACGTAATTGGCAAGGATATCTCCGAAATTACCGGTACAGCCACCACGGCTCCCGAAGGTGTTGTGGTCCAGGACGCATCCCGGGCGGAGGAAGAGCTCAAGAGGATCAAGCCTGATGTATGCCTCATCACTACCATGAGTCTCCTCCGCGACGTTGAGGAGGCCCTGATGATCTGCGCCCGGAACGGGATCAACGCAATCACCATCTGCGAAGAGGCGATCTACCCCTGGAACTCTGATCCGGAGATGACCAGGAAAATAGACGAGCTGGCCAGAGAAACAGGGTGCACCATCTGCGGCACGGGGTATCAGGATGTATTCTGGGGAAACCTGATCACTACTTTGGCAGGAGCGACGCATCGGATCACGAAGATAAAAGGTAAATCCAGTTATAATGTTGAGGATTACGGAATTGCTCTCGCCAAGGGACACGGAGCAGGTCTCACCCTGGAAGAGTTCGAGAGCGAAATAGCCAGGGCCGATAACATTTCCGACGAGGAACGGCAAAAACTTGTCGATCAGGGAACGTTCCTCCCCTCCTATATGTGGAACGTCAACGGCTGGCTTTGCTCTCAGCTGGGACTCACCGTAACCAGGCAGACACAAACCTGTGTTCCCCAGACCTGCCAGGAAGATCTTAGCTCGTCGACCCTGGGGATGACCGTTCCCGCAGGAAAGGCCACGGGGATGTCAGCCCTGGTGGTAACAGAAACAGAAGAGGGGATCACCATCGAATCGGAATGCATCGGCAAGGTCTACGCTCCCGACGAGTGCGACCGGAACGAATGGACGATTCAGGGCGAACCCGAAACCCAGGTAGTAATTACCCGTCCCTCCACGGTGGAACTAACCTGCGCAACCATGGTGAACAGGATTCCCGATGTGATGAACGCCCCGGCAGGGTATGTGACCACCGAGAAGATGCCCCGCACCCTCTATCGGCAGGGTAGCCTGGAGAGCTATCTGATCTGATCCTGGCCAGGCGCTTTCCTCGGTGCCGCCGCTCCCCCCGGGAGTGGCGGCACACCGTTCCATAGGGCACTGTCTATGGGCTGAGAGCTACACCGTAAAGCGTCCGATGGTATCTTCCATCTGGTCGATCGCCTCCTTGTTTTGGGCCGAGAGCCGGGCGACCTCTTCCGAGGCCCGATTTATCTCGGCGGCACCGGCAGACATCTCGTCCATGGCCAGGGATATCTCGCGGGACATGGTGGCCAACTCCTGGGAAGAGCCAAGAACCAGGGCGTTCCCCTCGGTCATCTCCGATGCTCCCGACTGGACTTCGGAGGTGACATCGTTGATATCGCGAAGGGCTTCCAGAATCTGTTTCGATCCCTGCTCCTGCTCCTTCATGGCCTGATCAATCTCCCGGACCAGCACTTCCGTATCCCGAATACCACCAACAATATCGTGGAACGACGCTCCCGATTCCTGGGACGCTTCCAGAACCTCCGCGATCAACCCCCGAATCTTGCCCAGCTCCATTCCGATCGTTTGCGACTGCTTCGCCGAAGTCTCGGCAAGCTTCCGGATCTCTCCGGCCACCACAGAAAAGCCCCGTCCTGCGTCGCCGGCGTGGGCGGCCTCAATCGCGGCGTTCATGGCGAGGAGGTTTGTCTGGGCTGCTATGTTGGAGATCATCTCGTTGGCCGAGAGAAGAAGCTCGGACTGGCTGGAAATGAGGCCAGCCTTCTCCTCCACGGCGCTCTGCTTCTCCTGCCCCGCCTCGAGGGTCTTCACAAGAGAGAGAAAGCGTTGGGACATTTTCTCCACCGAGGTACTCACGGAAGAGATATTTCCCACCATCTCCTCGATCGATGCCGAGGCCTGGGTCACTCCCGCAGCCTGGGTGGCGATCATTCTGTCCAGGGATTCGATGTTCTTGGCCATCTCTTCCACGGCGCTCACTGAATTATCGACTCCGGCAAGCTGCTTCTCCGTCTGGCGGCGCACGCTGTCGATATTTGCCAGAATCTCCGCAGTTGCGCCGGCCGATTCCTGGGCCGTGGCCGCCACGTTCTGCCCCACCGAGGCCAATGTTTGCTGGGCTCCTTTAAGTTGCACCATGATAGTGCGCAGCTTGCCCACGAAGGTATTGAAATCCTGCACAAGCCTTCCGATTTCGTCGTTCCTGGCCAGGTCAATCTTCCGCGTCAGATCGGCCTCACCCTGGGCGATCTCCCTGATCGCCGCCCCGGCAGTATCGAGGGGGCGAAGAGCCGTTCTCAGGGCAAAGTAGACGGGAAGAACGGCACCCGCAAAGAATATCATTCCCAGAATGATCAGAATCCTGCGAAGCCTGATGATCGACCTGAGAGCCTCGGCACGCTCGACGGTGACTACCATGTGCCAGTTGCTGTTCTCTATGGGCGCATAGGCCGCTGCAAGAGCACGCCCGCCCTGCTGGTAGCGGCCCACCCCAACCTCGCCCGAGAGAACTCCCTCCTCAAGAAACCTCGCAAAGGACTCGTCTCCCGGTGTCTCCCGGGCGTCTTCCAGGAGGTTCCGCTGGGCAATGACCTGATCAATGTCAATGTGGGCGGTCAGGACCGCTGAATCGTTCACGACAAAGGCCTGGCCGGTTTCACCGTACCTGAAGTCGCTCACAATATCGTTCAGCGACGACTGGCCGATCACCCCGTAGAGGACACCCGACACTGCACCCTCACGAAAAACAGGAACAGCCACAACAATTCCGGCATCGCCCGTGGCCCGGCTTATGAGAACATCCGATATGTTTGACCGCCCCCCCTGGGCGATCTGAAAGAACTCCCGCGGGGCCACGTTTACACTGGTGCGCTCCCGGTTGAAACTCACGGCATCACCAGAGGAGTCGGCCAGGGCCAGCCGCTCGTAGCCGTGACGGTCCAGATCTTCCTGAATCGCAGAGATCTTTTCCTCCCAGGGGGTATCGTCGTCGATGATTCGCCGGGCTGCAAGCGATTCCAGAGCCAGAATCGAGTTACCCATTCGCTCCCGGGTCAGCTTTTCAGCCTCCGTAACAGCTGTCCGAAGGCCCCGGGCAACCTCCTCCTCCAGGATCCGTTGCGCCTGGTTCATTGCCAGGCCGATCAGGAGGGCAAAGGCGAAAACCAGAATGCCTCCGATGGAGGCTGCGACCTTGAACTTTATCGACATCTTTACTGACATGGGCTTACCTCTCTTTTGTTACCTTCCTTTTTAAGAGTACGAGCCGGCCCCTGATTTTTCAAATCGACGGTACCAAGTCACCGAAGGGTTTCCTCCAGGACAGGCCGAGTTTCAAAAGAACCCGGAGCACCTGGATTACCCGGAATAGTTGATGGGAGAAAAAAAAGGAGGTACTTTAGAAGGGTGAAAGACAGAATTGGAAGGAGATTCCCCCGGAGCCCCCTGTTGCTCTTGTTTCTCCTCCTGCCCCCAATCCTGGTGGTTTCTCTACCCCGGGATATTCACCTTACTATCGCCTACGAGAACAAGGAGCAACCTCCCTACTACATGGGAAACACCGAGGAGGTCCTGCCCCGGTTTCCCGGAATCGCCGTTGAGATGGTTCAGGCTCTGGAAGAGGAAATCCCCCGTCTGAGGATAACCCTGGTGAGGGTGCCCTGGAGCAGAAACCTGGCCGGCCTGGGCAACAACTCCTACGATGGAATCTTCAACGCCAGCTACCGGAAAGACCGGTTGCACCTGGGTTGGTACCCTACTACCGACGGGAGACACCAGGGTCCCCCGGACCCGGATCGGCGCATTACCACCCTGCGCTACTCCCTGTACCGGCGAAGAGACTCGTCGCTTCGATGGGACGGAGAGGGCCTTCGGGGAACCCCTTCGGCCCTGAATGCGCTGGGAGCCCCCCTGGGGTACTCGATCGTCCAGGACATGGAGCAACGGGGGATTACGGTGCGGGAGGTGCCCGGCACAACCAACGCTCTGGAAATGATCCTTCTGAGCCGCCTGGAGGGCGCCGTGTTACAGGATGTGACCGCCGATGCCCTTCTGGCAGCAGAGCCCGAGCGGTTTCGCCTCATCGTAAAGGAGGAGATTCCTCTTGAGGAAAAAGACTATTTCCTGATGCTCTCACACCGGTTTGTCCAGGCCCATCCCGGACTGGCCCAACAGATATGGGATACCCTGGGGGAGATCCGCCGAACCCGCAGCGAGGAACTCCATGCACGCTATCTCCCGGCTCGGGCTACCCCAGACTGACAAGAACCAGCCCTGCAATGATGAGCACCGTACCCACCAGGCGTGGCGGCGTCAGACGCTCGTGCAGAAGAACAACCCCCATGAGCGTTCCCAGGGGCAGACTCACCTGGCGAAAGGCTACCACATAGGAGACGTTGCGGGCAAACCCGTAGGCCACCAGGACCAGACCGTAGGCAATCACAATGGCTGCTCCGGCCAAAAACGCTGACCCTCCCCAAAGCGCACCGAGAGACCGGGCGAAGCGGCGAGGCCCCTGCCTGATGGTTCCCAGCACGGCCAGAACACCGGCTGTGACAGCCGATTGAAAGGCCGCATAGACGAGGGGCGCCTGAAAATGCACCAGATCACCCGAGAGGGCTCCCCTGTAGGCGCTCAGGGCTCGATCATCGATCAGGGAATACCCCGTTGTGCCCAGACCGGCCAGAAAGGCGTACAAAATCCATCTTCCCCAAAGATGTTCCGGCGAAAAACGGTCCAGGCGATCCTGGGGAAGCACCAGCAACCCCAGAGTTACCACAACCATCCCTCCCAGGGCGATTCTGCCGGGAGGAGCGCCGTTTCCCAGGAGCAGGGAAAAAAGGGGGACCATGAGAACGGGAAACGCCCTGGCCACCGGATAGGCCACAGAGAGATCCCCCCGCCGATAGGCCCCTGCAAGCCCGCCGAAATAGAGGCCCTGAAATATTCCTGTAGGAAGAAGGTACCACCAGACCACCGAAGGGATCTGGACCACCGCAGGCCACCAGAAACACACCAGAGGAAGGAGCAGCAGCGCACCGGTTGCACTGGCCATGCAGAAATAGGCTCCGTTGGCGCTGTCCCTCTTTCCCAGAAGATTCCACCCGGCGTGGACCAGTGCCGATACCAGCACCAGAAAAATCGCAGTTACCGACATAGAAGAACCTGTTCCACACTAGCCTTCCCTGCCGTGCCGCGAGGGTTGCCCCTGGTTACCCGTACCGGCTCTGTTCCGACTCCGGGCAGAGGAGACGAGAGCGGAAAAATCCTCCGCTTTCTGGCGTGCTCCGGCAAGAAAAGACCGGGGTTCACCGCCGTTTGTCCGGGCATCAATCTCAAAAAGAAGAGGTTTTCCCGGCGGGTAGGGAGAAGCAGCGATAACCTCGGCGATGGTTGTCCAGGGAGAATCCCAGGTGAGGGGCGGGGAATGCTGATCTGCATCCCCACGGTTATCATTCAGATGAAGTGTCCTGAGACGGTTCCGGGCAAGGTCACAGGACCACGCGAAGGCTTTCTCCCCCAGGATAAAGGCGTGGCCCGTGTCCCAGCAAAAGCCAAGATACCCGGCATCGAAGCGCTCAAAAAAATACTCCAGCGTTTCAAAGCCCTGGAGAGATCGGTCCCGCTCTTCAAGATGATCACTCTGAAAGAGATTTTCCAGAACCAGCGAGACCCCGCTGTTCCTGACGTACTGCTCCAGCTCACGGAGGCTCTTCTCACCCTGGCTACGCCATTGATCGATCCGGGAGGGATCGGTGATCATGGGATGGAGGACAACGGTATCGCCACCCAGACAGACTGTCATATCCACGCGGTTTCGTATCAACTCTACTCCGGCGAGACGCTCGTATTCGCAGGAGGAATACCAGCACTTCTCCACACCGCTGGAGCCGTGGGTGTCCATAAGAAAGAGCCCCAGCTCGTTCATGCGGGAGGCGATTGCGCAGATCTCGGGCTGAGTATAGAGAAAATCCGTATTCCAGTGGTGCCCCCACATGACATGGGAGAACCCGGCCAGGGCGATCTCTTCCAGGGCGGGCCCGGGCGATCCCCTGTCGCCGGAGTAGTCGGTATTAACCCCCAGGGCAATCTCCATGGAAGCCTCCTTGCGATCCTGAATGGTCCCATCATACCGAAGGCAACGGGTCTTGTCAGCCGCAGCCTTGGTCCCTGTGCCCCGGCCCGTGACCACTCGGGCCGTGACCACCCGGGCCATTTATGATAGCCTCGGGATCTCGTGAAGACTATAATACTTGGCGGAGGATCCGTGGGGTCCCAGATCGCGCAACAACTTATCGACGACAAGGTGGATGTTGTCCTTATCGAGGAAGATCCGGAGAAAGCACGGATTTTGTCAAACCGTCTGGATTGCACCGTTCTGAACCAGCAAGGCAACAGTCTGGACGCGCTTCGCCGCGCCGGGTGCGCCAGTGCCGATGTCTTTGTAGCCGTGACCGGCTCGGACGAGGTAAACATGGTGGCCTGCGGGCTCGTCTCCAGCGAGTTTCCCCAGCCCCGCAAGATCGCCCGAATCCGTAGCATCAACTATTCCGAGGCGACTCTCTCGTCGCGGAAGTTTCTTGGAATCGACGCCATTGTAAACCCCGAAATCGAAGCATCCCGGGAACTGATTCAAAGCATCGAGCACGGGGCCATGAGCGATGTGATTCTCTTCTCGCACTCGGAACTCCAGATTCGCAACCTTCCCGTCCCCCGGGGGGCCAAAATCATCGGGGCATCCATGAAAGACGCTTTTCTCGAGATTGATGTGACCTTCCTGGTGGCAGCGATCTACCGCGACGACAATTATGTGATCCCCGACGGGAATACCGATATCAGGGAGAACGACATTCTCTATATCGTGGGTAAACGGGACGGTCTGGACGAGGTCTTCCGGGCTTTTGGAAAACATCGGCAGCAACTGGACAAAGTGGTCATCGTGGGAGGCGGCAAAGCGGGAATACTGATCGCGGAACACCTTCTGGGGTATTCCCGGAACCCCCTGCAGGACCGATCGTGGCTTCAGCGTCTGAAAACATCGTTCCGGCAAAAGCACGTGGTTCTGGTGGAGCGCGATGCCAGAAAGTGCAAGAACCTGGCTCAGCGTTTTCCCGAGGCCCTGGTGGTCAACGCCGATATCTCCGAAGAGGGAGTCTTTACCGAGGAAAACCTGACGAACTCGGACCTGGTTCTGGCCGTAACGGATAACCAGGAACTCAACATCGTCACGGCTCTCTCGGCCCGTTCCCTGGGCATTCCCCGGTCGGCAGTTCTGGTGAATAACACCAATTACGCAGCAATTTGCTCGCGCCTGGAGATCGACACCGTCACCAGCGTAAAGCAGGCTGTTATCAACTCGGTCCTCTATAACATCAAGCGTAGCGGTGCCCAGAGCGTCCACAGCCTCTTTGACGGACGACTGGAGGTGCTGGAGTTCCGGGTTGAAGCCGGCTCCCGGCTGGCCGGGCGGCCCCTGCGGGCGGTACGGTTTCCCCAGGATACGCTCCTTCTGGCCGTGAGCCGGGGCGAGGACCACTGGATTCCCGGCGGTGACTATATCCCCCAGGGAAACGATACGGTGGTGATCATCGGCAAGAGAGAGCACGCCGATACACTCCAGGCCCTTTTCGTGGCGGCACCGTGAACAAGCTTCTGGTTCTCCGTATTCTGTCTGTCCTGACCTGGATCACGGCGATTATCCTCCTGATCCCCGCCGGGGTTGCCCTGATCTACCGGGAAGAGGCGGCTTTCCTCGCTTTTATCCAGGTTGCGGTGCCCACAGGAATCATCGGGGCACTTCTTTTCTGGCTCACCCGCAAGAGCGGGATCACCCTCTCGAACCACGATGGATTTTTGGTGGTGACCCTCTCGTGGATCACTGTGGCAGCCCTGGGGGCTCTTCCTTTTTTTCTCACCGGGGCAATACCGAACTACACCGATGCCTTTTTTGAGACCATGTCCGGGTTTACCACCACGGGAGCCACGATCCTCACCGATATCGAGGGGTTGCCCCGGTCGCTGCTTTTCTGGCGATCCTTCACACACTGGCTCGGTGGAATGGGGATCATCGTACTCACCGTGGCGATCTTTCCCCTCCTGGGCTTCAAGGGCCTGCAACTGGTCCGGGCAGAAGCTCCCGGACCATCGGTGGACAAACTCACCCACAAGATCACCCATAGCGCGAAGATTCTCTGGCTCCTGTATATTGGCCTCTCGGCTATCGAAACGGTGCTGCTCATGGTGGCAGGGATGAATCTCTTTGACGCCCTGACCCACACCTTTGGAACCATGGCAACGGGAGGGTTCTCTCCCCGAAACGCCAGCGTGGCCGCCTATAATTCCGTGGCGATCGACATCATCATCACCGTTTTCATGCTTCTCGCGGGGGTCAACTTTGTCCTTTACTACAGCGTCATTACCGGGCGGTTTCGCACGGTCCTGCGCGACACCGAACTGAAGGTCTATCTGGGGATTTTCGCTGCCGCCACGGCGGTTACCACGGTGGCGCTCCACGGCGAGACCTATCGTTCCTGGGGAGAGAGCCTGCGCTATGCCTCTTTTCAGACGGCATCGATCCTCACCACCACGGGCTACGCCACGGCCGATTATCTCTATTGGCCCGGAGCGGCCATGGCAGTGCTCTTTCTCTTGATGTTTGTGGGTGGTTGTGCCGGATCAACCGGCGGAGGAATCAAAGTAGTTCGCCTCACGGCCCTCTTCAAGCAGGGGATCAACGAGATGAGCTACCTGCTCCATCCCCGGGGGGTTTTTTCTCCCCACATGAACCGGACTCCCCTGAAAAAAACGATGCTCCTGGGCATTACGGGGTTTTTTTTCCTCTATTTTCTTCTCCTCCTCCTGACCACACTGGTGGTCTCCTTCAGCGGAGAGTCCTTGCTGACCTCCTTTTCCACAGCCCTGGCTACGCTGGGGAATATCGGTCCCGGATTTGACACGATCGGTCCCACCGGCAATTACGCAGCTTTTCCCCGGGGGACAAAGTGGTTTCTCTCGGCGATCATGCTGATCGGGCGGCTTGAGGTTTTTACGGTGTTGATTCTCTTCACCCCGAGATACTGGAGGAAATAGGCTGTAGCAGGAGATTCCCTGCAAGAGATTTCCTGCAAGAGAATCAGAAATGAACCCCTCCGTGAATGCCGGGACTGATAAAACCTGCCGTCTGCTGGTCGTAAAAAACAGCCTGGATCTGCACCCCCGCCTGAAGGCGCACGGTGCGGGAGAGGCGAAAACTCAGAAATGTCCCGCCAAACAGGGCGGGGTCCAGCGTTTCCATCGATGGCCCCTCGCCGGCCTTGCTGTAGTCGAAGTTCATGGTCGTGTAGGCCAGGCCGGGGCCAAGCCGCCCCACCAGGGCCATGCGGGGATTGAGGCGGTACATCCAGGAACCGTGCAGACCCGAGACAAAAAGCATCGCCTGCAGATCGGCATCGCCCTGGCCGCCTCCAAGAGACGCCAGACTGCAATGAAACCCGATGCCAAAAAAGTTGCGACGGCTCTTGTGAACATAGAGGTCTCCCTGAACGGTCAGCCCCAGGGGATAGGCCCCGTCGCTCCAGAGATCGGTGAACCAGGAGTCAAACAGAGGGATTACCGGGCTCCAGCCCAGGGAAAGGGCGAAATCGAAAGGCTTCTGATATCCCACCGGGAAGGGCACAGATTGCACCAGTCCGCCGGGATTCTTCACAACCAGCCGGTACTCACCGGGGCTGATTCTGTCCAGGGGGAGAAGGAGGCGGATTTCTTCCCGCACAGCGGAAGAGGAATCGCCCTCGAAATATTCGCGGGCCTCCTGATCCAGGGCGATGGCCCGACCCTGATCGTTTTCCAGAGTTACCAGAAGATCTTCCTCCAGATCCTCTCCCCGGAGGAGAATCTGGGACTGGCCCTGCTCCAGAAAAAGTCTCGCGGGCTGGACCTCTGTTATTTGAGGCTGCCGGGCCCGGAGAACCTCCAGGGGTCTCCAGGAGGTCTGCAGATCGGGGCGTCCCAGCAGGTTATACAGGGTAATGCGATAGCGATAGCGACCCGGCGAGAGCTGAACCTCCAGGGAGGGGATCTCGACGTATTCATCCAGAAGAATGTCTCCCCGGCCGTTGGCAATCTCTACCCGATAGCGCAATACGTGATCAACCGCTTCCCATATCAGATGCTGGGTATACCGGGGCTCTCCCCTTTCGTCCAGAGAGAAGGAGAAAGAGGAATGTCCGCCAGAGATATCTGTGTATCCAGGCACCGCCAGAACCGGAACCGGGAAGAGATGCAGTCGAAGCAGAACCAGAAACGCCACCAGAGTGACCGATCTGCCTCGGATGGAGTCTGACACCAAGCACCCCGGGGAGTTCTTCATAAACAACCCCTTCGGGAAAAGGAGTTCAGTAGCCATAGAGAGCATCCTGCAAAAACAGCTGGGGGGCGCGGAGATCGGGCAGGTCCACCCTGAAACGACTCGTGGCGGAAGCCCCCTCCTGAATAACCACCTGGGGTTCCTCCCGAAGCTGTCCTCGAACCTCCCACCGAAAGGTTCCCCGGTCGAGCAGGGAGAGATCCTTCAGGAGAAACTCCGGCTCCTCCAAGAGCAGATCCCCCAAGAGGGATCTTCGGCTTTCTTCACAGATCAGCCGGAAGATATACCGGTTTGCCCCAGCCAGGGGTTGCCAGGAAAATCGAAGGTCCTCGGCCCGGCTCAGATAGGAAACTCCCAGGACGGTCTCCCGGGACGGGGCCTCCAGAACGGGAGGGTCAAGAAGGGGGATCGGGGCAACCGAGAAGCCCCGTGTCTCCCTGCTGGAGAGGTCGAACCCCCGGTATCGGCTGCGTATCTGCCAACGGTACTCTCCCTGGGGCAAACGCTTCAGGGTAACCCGGGTTTCGCCGGTATCGGGATCGGTGGCGGCATGGATGCTGGCATGGTTTTCGACATGGATGCCGAGCGAGAGATCTCCCCCGGAGAACTCCGGGACCTCAACCCTTTGGCCGTCACGAAAGAGTTCGAGGTCGATCGTGCCGGACATCTCCCGGGAGATCCAGGAGAGATCCACTCCCTGGCGCAAGGCCTTCAGCCCGGGAAAGGATGACTGGTCCGGCGGCTCCTGGAGTTCTGCAGGAAAGAGTCTCCGGGAAGAGAAGGTCCCGGTAGAACGATAGCCGATAAGACGGGAGTTCTTCTCCGATTCCAGGGCAAAGGCCTGAAGAACGATCCGGTACGTTCCGGAGGGAAGGCTCCCGAGAGGGATCTCAAAGGATGGATCGGGGAGAAACCGTTCCTCGAAGAGAGGGTCCCCTGACTGGCCTTCCCGGAAAAGTTGCATCCGGTAAAAACCGGCCCCCTCCACGGGGGTCCAGCGAAGCTTCGTCAGATCGCCCTCTAACAGAAGATGCTCCTGACCCGGGGCGGGATACTCAAGGCGGGGCGGATCAAGGGGAGGAACAACCCGGAGCTCCCGGGGCGGTGTTTCCAGAAAGACCGAACCGTCCACGTTGTATGTTCGCAGACGCCAGTGATAGGTTCCCGGAGGCCAGACCCGGCCGAAGATCGATTCGCCCTGGACACGCTCCTCCAGGAAAGGATCGGAAAAATCATCGTCCCGGGATATCTGGACGCTCGTGGGCGCGGAAAAGTTTCGCGACCAGGTGAAGCGGGCCTCGGTCCCCAGCGATCGCGCCAGGGTATAGCCGTCGGGAGGAAAGAGCGCCCGCAAGGCAAACCGGCCGTCCACGATCTCCAGGGATCGGGGCGGGGAAACTTCTGACCAGGAGCCTTCCGAATCTTTCCATCGCACGGTCCACAGGAGGCGACGTTCTTCCGCCAGACCCTTCAGGGCCGAAGGATCAAGAACCAGAAAGGGCTGTTCTGTCTGGACCTTCGCCAGGGGCTGCCCAGGGTCGGGGGAACCCAGCAGAATAAGTTCGTACCGACGAGCGCCCTCCCGGGGAAGCCAGGAAAAGGAGAGGCCTTCTTCGGCAAGGCGCAGGACCTCAAGAAAGGTCCCCTCAGCGGGCTGCCGTAAATCCACAGGCTCCATGTCGTCCCGGGCCGACAGATGAAAGGATCTCTCCCGGGAGGGCTCTGGCGGGTGGAGGTATTCCCCGGGGAAGACGGCGTGGACTCGCCAATACCAGCTTCCCTGATGAAGCTCGTCCAGAGTGAGTCCGGGAAGAGCTGTCCGGAACCTTCGCAGACCGGTGGAAAATTCCCGATCCTGCGATATCTCGAGAAGATAGGCCGTTGCCCCGGGAGATTCTTGCCAGGAAAAGCGCACCCGGGGAGCACCGGCACGATACGAACGGTCTTCGTTATCAGCAGGAGACAAAAGACGGGGCGGTGGCAGATGGTGCCAGGCAAAACGCCTCACAGGAGAGGAGATGTCGCCCGAGGGTGTTCGAAGCCGCCAGTACCACTGACCAGGGCCAAGGGGAAGAGAAACACTTCGAACCTCCCGGGCATCGGCAGGGATCATCAGGTGGTGTTCCACAAGAGGAGACGAGAAATCTGCCGACGAGGCTATTTCCAGCAGAAACTTCCGGTCTTCCTCCAGGAGTTCGACCGCTTCTTCGGCCAGGGAAAAACGGAAGGGGATAATGGCCTCTTCCTGGTATTGATGGATGAGTCGGCTGTTCTGGCGCGGCCAGAGCGGCACTACCTGATGCAACCTGTGCCGGCCTTCTCCTGTGGTGGTATCAAGGGTATAGGTGCTATGCTCCGAAACGACAATGGTTTTTCCCTGATCCGTTACGATCTCGGCCTCTCCCTGCGCAACGTCCACGGAAAACTCTCCGGCATCGCCTGAAATGGTGACTGCCTCGGCGCTGTCGGCGCTGATCCGGGCGGAACCAACCCGAATCGACCGCAGGCCGCTTCCCTGAAGGTCTCCTCCTACGTAGATCGTTCCTTCCAGAAAGTCGATCTCGCGAATCATCCCCTGGAAATCCAGTGCGACCAGGGAGTGTTCCAGGAGGTCCAGAGTTGTCCCGTCGTCGAAGATGATTCCTGCTTCGGACTGACCGGCCGTTCTCAGGGTATCGCCCTGATAGATGAGAGCATGATTGTTCAGACGCTCCCAGCGCAAGCTTCGGGCGGGTCTGCGGGTGGCAGTGCGCCGACGAAAGACAATATGCCCTACCCGGGCTGTCTCATCGCCGCGTGAACTGGCCTGGATCTCCCCGTAATAGGCAAAGCCCAGGCAGAAGACCGCCAGGGCTGCTCCCAGGGAAACCAGAAAATCACTCCGGGAGAATCTCATACTTTACTTCTGTCTCCCAGTCCGGCTCCTTTTTGCCGGGGGTATTCAGCGCTGCCGGGGCAGATAGCCCCAGGAGACGGCGGACTTCGGCCAGCGTTTGGGGTCCCTTGAGACCTTTCAGATTTATCACAGCGTAAATCCTGAGAGGTTCAGTCTTCCCCTTCACTCTGATGGGAGGCATCTCCTCGGCCAGGATGTGCTCCCGCACCAGCTCCCAGGTGAACTCCGAAATGAGGATATCCGTACCCAGGGGTTTATTCAGGGCCTCGATTCGGCTCGCCAGATTGACTGCATCACCGATTACGGTATATTCCATCCGCTCTGCCGAGCCAATTTGTCCCGCCAGGCAGCTCCCGGTGTTAACGCCACAACCGATCCGGATGATAGGCCTGCCCGGCCCTCCCCGATCCTGGTTGAAAGTGAGGAGCGCTTTGCGCATCATCAGCATTGCCTTGACCGACAGCAACGCATCAGCTTCGGCAGAACCCTGCGAGACGGGAGCTCCCCAGACGGCCATGATCGCATCGCCGATAAACTTGTCCACCACCCCGTGGGTTTTCTCCACGCAGGAGACCATGAGGGTCATGTATTCGTTGAGAAACTCCACGACTGCTTCCGGATCCAGCTTCTCGCTGATCGCCGTGAAGGAACGAATGTCGGAAAAGAAGATCGTTGCGGTCTTGCGCTGCCCTCCCAGTTCCAGTTTTCCCTGAAGGGCCTGCTCCGCGATGTCCTTGTTCACAAACTTTCCGAAGGTGTCCTTGATGCGTTCCCGCTCGGCCAGGCCCTGCCCCATCTGAACAAAGCTCTCCGTGAGAAGTCCCAGTTCGTCCCGAGTGGAGGGTTGGAGGCTCAGCTCGAAATGGCCCTCCTGGATCTGGCGAGCCCCCTGAACCAGGGCCATCACGGGCCGGCTCACAGTTTTGGAAAAGAACCACACCGCAAGAACCGAGAGGACCAGAACTATTCCCGTGAGGTACAGGTTCTGGCGAACCACGGCCAGGGCAGCTCCCAGGACGACCTCCCGGGATATTCGGGAGAGGACCGTGGCCTGGCCAAAGGGAATCTTCCGAAAGGCTCCAAAGAAGAGTTCGCCCGACGGCAGCTCGTACTGAAATTGCATTGTTTCCAGGGGAGAGGTGAACATGTGCTCCACCAGCGGGTCCGTGCCATAACTGACCTCCAGAAGGACCAGGTCCTGATCGGGGTGCGCCAGAAGCTCGCCGTTGTATCCCACCAGATAGGGCTCGCTGGCGGCGTTGGTCTGGAGAATCGTCTGAAGCTGTTCGGTGGAAAAGATGAGGACCAGGGCGTTGTCGGACCCCATATCGGTATAGGGGGCGGCCAGGAGTGCCGCAGGGATTCCCATGGCCCCGCTCACGTTGATCAGGATCGATTCTCCCGCGCTGGCCCTCTCGATGACGGTGGCGTTCTGTTCCAGAATAATCCCCACCGTCTCCTTCTCGAGTTCCCAGGCGGCAAGGAAGGTGCGATTATGGAGGGCTTGTTCCCCGGGAACCCCCAGGTAAGCCACCACGGGGTTCCGGGCAAAGTAGTTTCCTCCCGCCAGGTTCTCCGCAGCGGCACTTCCCCCGAACTCCCGCAGGGTATCCAGGAAGGAGAGGGCTCCTGAGTAGAGGGAGTGAAGTTCATTTTCAATCTGCACCGCCAGGATCTGGCTCAGGAGGAGGTTCTGCTCTTCTCCCCGGATTCGGGAATCTTCGGCGTAAAACCAGGTGGCAAGACCCGTTACCAGCCCCATGGAGATAACCACGATCAGTGAGATGATACCGATCAGCTTCACCACCAGGGGAAAGGGCACTCTTCGCTCTCTCACAACTCCCTCCATTGGGCAAAGAGCGTTGTATCGCCGCTCAGAGTGATCTGATCACCGGGGTCGTAGACCTCCCCCCCGCCGGCGCGGGCTGTGCTCCATTGGTGGAACTCCAGATTTTCCCCGGTGTAGCCGGGGGGCGTCAGGCCGGTTGCCTCGGCTACCGTTATAGCTACTCCGGAATCGACTGTTTGCGTGGAGACGGTACCTGTCCCACCGTTCGGGTCGTAGGAAAGCCTGTAGGTCCGATAACAGGTGATGGTATATACCCGGCGGGAAACGCGATCGGGACCGGTGACGGCAACGCGCAGGTCCTTTCGCTCGGGATGATCCAGGATCGGGCTCAAGGCTCCCGAGAGGATTCCGATCCAGGGGCCACCGTCCCAGGAATACTCGATTTTTTGTCCCTCTGCAGCCCCCGCTGCGACAAACCGCAGGGGCTCGCCCCCTGTCAGAGAGATCGTGTAGTCCAGGTGCCCGGCGTTGAAGCCGCTCTCGTGAGACCCGCTGCGCTTCAGTTCACCCGCAACAAAGGAGAAATCGGACAGGGCGTTGGCGGCGCGGAGGAACTCATCGGCGGAAAAGAGCCGCTCCTCCAGGAGATCCCCCGACGAGGGGTCTATCCACCGGTTGGAGACCTGGCCGGTCCAGATGTTCATGGCCTCGCGGAAGGTTCCCCGAAGCACCGGGTCGGGATCAGCGGGGGGCGTATAAAAGGAGATGACCATCGAGTGCGCCCCCCCGGGGATGTCCGCCAGGGAGATTGTAACCCGAGGAGTTCCGGGATCTGAGGTGTCAAAATCTGCACTCTCGTAGGTCGCATTCATCCCGGCGAGCCCCTCGATACTCGCGGTGATCCGGGTGATCCCTATCTGAAGAGGCCAGGCCAGGCGCAGCGAGAGGCTGCCCGAGGTGTCCTGGTCATCCTGGAGGTACTCTACCGCCACGGCCAGAGGATCGTTGGGTCCGCTCTGGAGGGGGATCTCCTCACGCGCTCCCGAGGCAAGGACCGTTCCATCCTGGTCCAGGCCCTCCACGATGAGGTCCCAGGTTCCCGGATAGAGGGTGTCTACCTGATGAGTTGTCTCCGCTCCGGGGATTTCCCAGGAGATCTCCGTGCCGTGGTCCCTGCACGTGAAGCGGCCTTTCCAGTCCTCGATGGACCCGGTGAAATCGGGCATTACCGTGGAGGGGACCACCGTAGCAGGGTGCATCCCCTGTGGCAAAAACCTGAGCTCCACCACAGCGGAGCCGGCTCCCTCCTGAAGCGGCCCGGAAGGCCTTCCCTCGAAGGGGTCGGCGCAGGAAAAGAAAGCAAACAGGAGAACACCGATCAGGGCGATCACGAGCGCACCGCCTGAACGGTGTAGGTCAGGGTTGTCTGCCTGTCGGCAGCCGTGACGGTCACCTCGAGGGTGCCGGTGGTATCGCCCGAAGGAAAGGACAATTTCCGGGTCTCATCGTTGTGGATCAACTCGGGATCGCTATTGTTCCAGCGGAAGGAGATGCGCTGTTGGGCAGAGACTCCCCTGCTCCGAAAGGCGACCTCCTGAGCAACCCCTGCGGTGAAGGTGTAGTTCGTGACGGTGGACGAAAAAGGTTGATCCAGCTCCCCCGGGGCGAGACGGAGTTCTTCCAGTTCGGCCCGGGGGCAGAGAAAGAACCCCTCTGCCAGGTGTCGTTCGTCCCGCAAGGTTCCGTCGGGGTCAATCCATTTATCGGAGATGACTCCGTCCCAGAGGTTGATCGTTTCCAGAAGGGTTGCAGCCACAGTTCCATCGGAACCACCCCGACGGAAGACAATCTTCAGGAACCAGGCTCCCGCAGGAATATCGGAGCCCTCCAGGATGGCCTGTTTTTTCTCCCCCTCGATCCCGACGAGAGAGGGGGCCTCACTGAAGTGGCCCTCGATGGATGCTTCCAGATAGTCCACACCGGTGCTGGCGGGAACGGTCAGGGTGAGGCGAAACCCGCCGCCGGCCGAGGGATCGCCGCTTTGCAGAAACTGCACCGAGGGGGAGCGTTGCTCCGATGCGCCCGGGGAGAGGGATATTCCGAGGTCTTCTCCCCGGGCTATGACCGTCCCCTCCGACGAGAGCCCCTTCACCACCAGATCCCACAACCCGGGATAAAGGTTGTCTATCGTGACCGGCTCACCCGAGCCGGGAGCGCCGGTGGCCACACGCTCGGTCAGGTCTGTCTGGTGGGTGAGGGTAAGATCCCACTCTTCCACAAGGGAGGAGAAATCGGGCATCACCGTGGCCGGCGATATCCTCTCCTGCCCCGGCAGACGGACCGTCAGGACAGGGTTCTCCCCGGGCCGGGAAGATTCCTGGAAGGGTGAACTGCACGATGCCAGAAGGAATACTCCCGGGATCGCCAGGATCCACAAATACCATGGGTGCTTCATGGTCAAAACCTCCGTACCGGGCGGACCGTGTATCGCAAACCTTTATGGGCAGAACTTTCAACGTTGGTGCTACTTCGTGTCCAAGCCTTATCGGGCTCCAGAAAATTCTGTGTTGATGACCAGTAGGCGATCACATCCAGATCAAGATTCGCCCCGGCCGGTGGGTCGGAGGTGTTATACCCCATCATTTCTGCCAGTTCATTCCGTGAGGGCAGAAACCAGTCGTGGTAGTCAACTCCGTCGTGGCTGATCTCAAGAGCGAGACAGACCCGGGCTGCGTTCATTACCTGTGATGACTGCCACTGATCTATGGCAAGAGAGTTCTCAAGACCCGTGCCGATCGTGGAACTCAAGCCATTAATGGATTGATATTCCCCCCCCCGATCCATTCATACCTCGGATCTTCCACCGGACCGTACCAGCCCCTTGGGGCCGCCTCAAGGAAGCGCCAGCCCGCACTCGCGGGATTATCGTGCTCGTAGAAGATAACTCCCCCCGCCGGGCCAATAACACCGACGCTGTAGTTATCGTAATCGACGCGCTGTATCTGCACCGTCTGTTCTGGTGCTTCCCCGCCGCCCTCGTATATGGCCCGGACCGAAATATGATAAACCCCGGGTTCGGTGACACCCGCGATCAGGGCACTCCCGGCGCCGGGAGCAACAGAGAAGGAGCCGTTTTCCGACCCGCCCGTCGGGCCCCACGTGACCTGTATCCCCTCCAGGGCCGGGGAATCGGGATCTGTCCAGGTCAGGGACAAGGTCTGGCTCACATGATTTGCAGAACCCTGAAGATTCTCCACGGGCAACAGATCGGGCTCCCAGGAGGCCCGGAACAAAACATGGTTCCCGGGCATGGTGAAGGTATCCCCAGGCTGATGGAGGCCACCGGGTGCGGGAGGAATGTCATCGCTCTGCCAGCCAAGAAAATCGTAGCCCGACCGCGAAGGAGCAGCGCCCACGGTGACGGTATCCCCCGATGCGTGATCGCTCTCGGCGGGAGCCCCTGTTCCCCCGACAGAGTCGTACCAGACGGTGCAGGTCGAAAGATCGCTCTGCCTCACCCGGATCACCGCGTCTCCCGAGTAGCTCACCCCTTCATAGACCACGGAGACCCCCAGGTTGTAGTCGCCCAGAAGATCTGCCGTCTCCAGATTCAGGGAAGCCCCGGTCTGGCCCGCTATGACATCCCCCTGCAGATACCATCGCCAATCGCTTCCGCCGGCCAGAGGAGATCCCCCGGCGAGGCCCACCGTCACGGATTGTCCCTGAACCGCTTCGAGGGGGTTCGGGGTCAGCACCAGGCCGTGGGATCCCGGCGTTGCCAAATCAATATCCACGGTGATATCGGCCGGTTCCTGGGCCTCCCAGAGGGCGGTAAACCAGACGCTCCGGGGGGGCATGGTGAAGGTATCCCCAGGCTGATGGAGGCCGCCGGGTGCGGGAGGAATGTCATCGCTCTGCCAGCCGAGAAAATCGTAGCCCGACCGCGAAGGAGCAGCGCCCACGGTGACGGTATCCCCCGATGCGTGATCGCTCTCGGCGGGAGCCCCTGTTCCCCCGGATGCGTCGTACCAGACGGTGCAGGTCGAAAGATCGCTCTGCCTCACCCGGATCACCGCGTCTCCCGAGTAGCTAACCCCTTCATAGACCACGGAGACCCCCAGGTTGTAGTCGCCCAGAAGATCTGCCGTCTCCAGATTCAGGGAAGCCCCGGTCTGGCCCGCTATGACATCCCCCTGCAGATACCATCGCCAATCGCTTCCGCCGGCCAGAGGAGATCCCCCGGCGAGGCCCACCGTCACGGATTGTCCCTGAACCGCTTCGAGGGGGTTCGGGGTCAGCACCAGGCCGTGGGATCCCGGCGTTGCCAAATCAATATCCACGGTGATATCGGAATCGGGATAGCGGCAATCCAGGGATATCTCCAGGGAGGGAAAGGTTCGCCCGATCTCGGGAGCTCGAAGATCAATCCGAAAGGCCAGCTGGTGATCGCGGGCATCCTCCCGGGGGTGAAAATGGACCTCCAGAAGGCGGTTATCCACCGCCACAAGCTGGGGCTCGGCAGAAAAGAGCCCCTGATCCCCCACCTCCAGTGTGACGACCAGGTCGAAATCGCGGGGGTTCCGCAGGGTGATTCTCAGGGTGTGGGGCTGGTCCGGGATCGCCCGCGGCAGCGGCGCCGTCTCGCCCTGCCGGGAGAGGCGGTGCGACTCCATCGTCACCAGCGAGAGGCCATCGTCGACAAAACCCCGCACGTCCTGCTGCCATATCCCGGCGGGGGAACAGGAAAAGAGGAGAGCTATTAACCCTGCTGTCATAGAGACCCTGAGTCCCCGCGCGCGTTCCGAAAAAAACCTTGTCATGTGGTATTACCGGCAGGAGTTCCTGCCCACGCTACAAAGCTAGCACCCCGGAACGGAAATATCCGGTGTCAGGCGAGTTTTTTCTTGATTGCCCGCGATCTCTTTATACCTGGAGGGAGTTTTCTGAAGAGAAATCATTCAGATTTTCTGCCTGCCCTCGGGCACACACTAAAGTTCAACGCAGAAAAAGGGCCTGCGAAAGAGTTTCCGCAGGCCCTGCTGTATCCCGACAGACGCCGCTTCAAACGGCGTCTATCCCTCAATCAATCATCAGGGAGTCTTTTCGAAAGAACTCCAATCAGAATAGGAGCGCTGCTGCGTTCCGGCAGCATCCAGAGCACGGATGGTCCAGTGCCATTCCTGATCAGCAACACCGCTGAGATCGAAAATATGGCCGTCCAGAAGATCAACTTCCAAGACAACGAACGTTTCCACTGCAGCGTCTGAGTCAACCGGGGTCGACTCAGCATTATGTAGCTCAAGCCGGTACTGGACATCCACACCGTGCACCGCTTCGGAGATCCGCACCGCCAGCTGGTTCTGGGCGTTATTCCAGCTAGACTGGGCGATGTTCGCCTGGTCCAACCCGTCCAGGAAGTTTCTTGCAACGTTCGATCTGGTGCTTACCATGGTCTCAGTATGGTTCAGCGATTTCATGCGGAAGTAGTATTCCGTACCCCGAACGAAGAGGTCTCCTACCGGGATATCGATACGAAGGTCGTAGCCCTGGTTGGTACTCTCGCTCAAGGTTCCTACTCCGACGACGCTGGCGTTAGAGGTGGTGCCGTTGATCGTGGAGATCAGGGTATACTCACCGTTTTCTTCAGTGGAATAGTAGAGTCTGTACCCTTCGGCACCAAGCGCACCTTGTACAGGATCAGCCTCTACATTCTGCCACTGGACCCGGATCTGTCCAGCCTGTCCACCCTGGGAGTGGTATGCGATATGGGGGGCCACCAGAACGTTGGTAATGGAATCGTCTTGATCGAAGGGAGCCACGTGACCACTGACAGCCACCGACTTTTCGCTGTAGACGCTACCGTCCGCTTTCACCGCGATTACCATATACCAGTAGTAGCGGTGTTCGTCCAATCCTGGTTCAACATCCTCGTCCTCGTAGAAAAGTGTATTTTCGGTCCCTTCCTTCCACTCAAACTCGCTCGGACCCACCAGTTCCACATACGTTCCGTCGGCCGGGTAGCTTGCACCGTGATTATTGGATCGGTAGATGATGTACTGCTCAGCTTCGTCCACTGCAGGCCAGGTGAGTTCAATTTTGTTTGTAAAGGTTCCCGAGGTTGCCGACAACACCGGTTGTGCCAACGTTATAGTGCCAGCTTCGTTGGTGATGTTTCCACTTTCCATATCGGAAAAGAGAGCTACAACACTGGCATCACCTGTATCAACTCCGCGGACCTTGTAGTAATAGGATTTAGTGTATCCTACACCGGCTTCGAGATTTTCATCGCGGTCGTAATACCAGATCTTATCTTCAGCAGAGCCATAGGTGATAAAATCTCCGGGATCGCTTTCCAGAAGAGTCCAGGGACCATCGGGTGATTCAGATCGGTACACCTCATAGGTATCTGCACCGGCAACTTTTTCCCAGGTCAGAATGATCTCTTCCTTGTGGGTGGTTGTGGCGGTCAGGCCTCCGGGGCCATCGAGGATACTTTCGGGTCTGACCGAAAGAGAAACTCCGCTGGCCGTGAAGTAGTCATCGTACGGAAAAGCAACAACACCGTAGATATAGCCCTGGTACAGGTATTCCGGGCCATTATCCAGGCTGACAGCATTCTTGGTCCAGAGGATATCCTCAAAGGGGGCACCAGGAGTATCATCGGCCTCAATAACAACACCAGCGTTTATCAGCTTGTGATCCCGCGCCTGGGGAGTTGTCTCGGCCAGAGCGTTCCGAACATCGGTATCACCCAGATCGAAGCTCATCAACAGATACCCTTTGGCCAGATCGACCCGGTCCCAGGAAACACGACGGAACCCCTGGGAAGTAACCCGTACATTTTCCGGGGCAGGAAGGGGCGTATCGAGCTCCGGAATCGAGGGAACCTCCACGGTGATCGTGCGGGAGACTTTGCTGTCCGCATACAACAAGTCCGATACGTCGGGTCCGCTGTTCCGCATGGCCATAACAGCGTAATTGTACTGCAGATTCTGCATCCGGTTGTCCAGATTGACGTAATCCATGTAGGTGGTGCCTCCACCCACGGTGGGGGCTCTCCCGGCGGGATAAACCATGGGTTCCTCGGCATCTACAATACCGATCAGCTGAAGCGCCGTGGCATCGGGGATACCCCGGTAGATAGCGTACCGCTGGGCATTGTTTACAGGGTTCCAGGACAAATACACGAAGCCGTCGTAGGCACTCGCGGCCAGCCCCTCGGGAGCGGGCAACGTATAGGCCAACTGATCATGGGGCGTATCGTTCGGCTTTTCGTTGTATTCAAAGGGATCAGCGCAAGAAAAGGTCATAATCACCGCTACAGCGATGACCGCAACCACGGGCAATCGAAATTTCATAAAATAATTTCTCCTACTTGTGTAACCAGGGCGATGAGCCCCTCGGCAGATGGTGCTGAGGGGCTCCCAAGAGAATGTCTTTCAGGACAGCAACAACCTCCTTCTAAACTTTTTGAGAGAGGACATTTTTTAAATTTAAAAAAACAATTATTGTTCATATATGCTCTTTGATTAAGCCACTCCAGAAGAACATACCCCGGCCATAAAAAAATTCAATGATAGCCATAATTTTTTTAATCTTTTCCCGAGAAATTTTTTCTGAACCATCAGAGAAGATAGGAACAATAGATACACCGGATATTCACTCCGGAAATATCCGGTGTCAGGCGAGTTTTTTCTTGATTGCCCGCGATTCTTTTATTGTCTGCGCCGCGATCGGGAGCCCTCTCCGGAGGGAATCTCCAGAGGATTCTCGGGCCAGGCGTGTTTGGGGTACCGCCCCCGGAGTTCCCGGCGCACCTCCTGATAGGTAGAGCGCCAGAACCCGGCCAGATCGGAAGTACGCTGTACGGGCCGCCGGGCGGGAGAGAGAAGCTCTACCTCCAGAGGAATACCCGCCGGCCGGGGCAGATCCACCAGGCCAAAAAGCTGCTGTATCCGTGCCGAGAGAATCCACCGGTCTCCCTCGTAGCGAAGACGCTGGCGAAAGCCATCAGGAAGCCGGAAAAAGTCCGGCGCCAGCCGGTCCAGAAGCGGAAGGATATCCCAGGGAACCCGGCCCTGCAAAACAGGAACCATGGACACCGCTTTCAGGCAATCCGCTCCCGGAGAATCCGACAAGACGGAAGGCAGCCACTCATCCAGCGTCTCTTCCAGTCCCTGGTCCGAGAGATCGGGCCAATCCTGCCCGAGCCGGACCCGGTGCGACCAGAGAAAAATCAACCGTTTTTGAAGGCGCCGGGCAGAATCGCTCCACCCCAGGCAGGAAATCCCCTCGCGGCGAACCAGATCAACCAGGGCATCCCGGGCCCGACCCGCCTCTTTCAGGGCCAGGGGAGTCCCTGAAAGGAGGATATCTCCCAGGTATCGCTGCCGGCGAACCCGAACCAGACCATCCTGAAGGAAAAACTCGTCCTGCACCGTTTCACGGTCAGCCACGAGCGAGGACAGGAGAGGCTCTTCCAGAGACATGGCCAGCTGTATCGAGGCGCCAGCCGGCCCCTGCTGGAGTTCGGCGGCAACAATCCAGTCAGGGGCAAAGCCGTCCCGCCCCGGCAAGAGCCGAAACTCGCCTCCCCTGATCAGACGGTAGCGGTTTCCTTCCAGACGACGCCCCACCCGATCGGGAAAGGCGCTCACCAGCAGGCCACTCCATCCCTCGACGCGACCCCGCTCCTCTCCCGAGAGTTTTCCGGGAATCTTCCGGAGGACTCCCTGAATACGCCGGGCCTCGGTTTTGATTCGCCGGGCCGCACCGGGGCGAAGGTCGTCGCTCTCGCTCCCCTGATCCAGATCGTGGTGTTCCAGAATCTCGAGCCGCCCTTCCAGATTGGCCCCGGCACGGCTGGCTGCGTGGGGTTGGAGGATCTCCCCCTCTTCCAGAAGCGCTGCCAGCACAGGGGCCCTCGCAGAATCGCGGGCGTCAAGAACCATGGCAGCCAGACGGGGTTCCAGAGGAAGCTGGTAGAGGGCCTCTCCCCGGGGGGTGATCGTTCCCCGGGGATCGAGAGCTCCCAGATCGGCAAGAAGCTCCCGCGCCTCCAGAAGATGTTCCGCAGGAGGAGGATCGGGCCAGCTGTAGTGGTCCCGCGAGATATCGCCCCAGGCCGCCAGGACAAGAAGAAGCCCCGCCAGATCCGCCGTGGTGATCTCGGGAGGGTCAAAAGGACGAAGCTGTTCCGTCTCGGGCCAGAGCCGCAGCGCCTCGCCCGGCCCCGTCCTGCCGGCCCGCCCCGCCCGCTGGACCGCTGAGGCCTGGCTGATCCGGTCTGTTACCATCCGGCGAACTCCCCTTCCCCGGTCAATCACCGGGCGGCGACGCAAGCCCCCGTCGATCACGCAGGTTATCCCGGGAATGGTCAAGCTGGTCTCGGCAACGTTGGTGGCCACCACAATTCGTTGCTCACCCTCTTTGGGAGGCTCCAGGGCACGATTCTGTTCCCCGGGTGTTTGCCGTCCGTAGAGAGGAAGAACTGTAGCTTCCGGGGCGTTCCGTTTCAGCCGTTCCAGGCAACGGCGGATCTCGCCCTCGCCGGGGAGAAACACCAGTATCCCCTGCCTGCCCCGCCGAAGCCGGGCCAGAGCAACCCCGGCAGCCTGGTCGATCTCGCTTTCTCCCGGACCAGGAGGCAGATATCGGATCTCAAGGTGATGACTTTTTGCCTCGGCCTCCAGCACAGGCACTCCCAGGGAGCGAACCCAGGCAGCATCCAGTGTAGCCGAGAGAATCAGGATCCGGAGATGAGGAGCAAACACATCCTGGGCCTGCCGGGCCAGAACAAAGGACAGGTCCACCGCCAGAGAGCGTTCGTGGAACTCATCAAGAAGAAGGCAGGAAACTCCCCGGAGCTCGGGATTTGCCACAAGACGCCGGAGAAAGACCCCCTCGGTCATGACAAGGATCCTGCAGTTTCGGGGCAGATCTCTCCCGTCTCTGGTGATCCACCCCACAGGAGCGGTCTCCCCTGCCAGGGTTCGCAACCGTTGGGCCACGGCCCGCACGGCCGCACGACGGGGTTGCAGCAACCAAATCTCCCCCGGGACAGCCTCGGCGAGAAAGAGCGGCACCAGGGTGGACTTGCCCGTTCCCGGGGGTGCCCGGAGAACCGTCAGGGGACAGGTCCGAACCGTCTGCGTGAGCTCCTGGCGTATCTCCGAAACGGGATAGGAGGGAAGCCTCACGGCCTGAACCGAAACAGTCAGCCCGCCATCGCCGCTGGAATCTCCTGATCGATCTGCACGCCCCGGGTCTGACCAAAGGCTTCAATGGCTTCGACGAACCGGGCAGCGCACTTCATCAGGCTGCGGTAGTCTGTCTCCAGGGAGCGCTCAAGCTCGGTGGAACGCCGCCCTGCGGGTGTCCCCTGGGCATTGTTCATGATGCGTGTCAGGAGGGTGTGAAACTCCAGATGCACCTCCTGGACCTGTTCAAGGGCAGGGCTTCCGGCGTAGTGCTGACCCTGAGGACTCTTGATCCAGCGGGAAAGCCAGCATTTCTCCAGCTCCGGCGAAGGAAAGGTCCGTCGCGAATCATCTCCCTCGATCACCTGGCGAGCGCTCATGAGCCAGCGCAGGTGGTTCAGGGCCACCATTTTGCAGTTCATGGCGGACCCGGAATCTGCGGCAATATCACCCTCCAGGTTCTGTACTGCCTCAATACCGTGGAGACTGGCCGCAGCCAGGGTAGCCAGGGTCTGGTTGTTCAGGGTGAGAATCCCGTCGATTTGCTCGGAGTTCCGGTCCGTTGCGGCACTGGCCTCAAGGATTCCCCGAACGCTCGCGTCCAGCTCCCGTACACTGGTGGCGATCTCCTGGCCACCCTGCTGGATCTCCCGGGTAATGTTGACAAGCTCCGTGGATGCCTTCAGGACATCGCTGCTCCCCTGGGATATCTCCACGGTGGCCCGGTTGATCTCGTGAAAGGCCTGGGTAATCTCCTGGGCATCGGTGCGGACGCTGCGGAAATATTCCAGGTTTTCGCTCCCCAGCCCCTTGGCCTGGCCAATCTCGGAAACGATCTTCTTCAGGGTTCCCCCGATGGTTTTGGAGTTCTGGGCGGTAGTCTCGGCCAGTTTCCGGATCTCGTCGGCCACAACGGCAAAGCCCCGGCCCGCTTCCCCGGCATGGGCAGCCTCGATGGCGGCGTTCATGGCGAGGAGGTTTGTCTGGCTGGCCACGCTGTTAATAACCTGGATGACAGCCTGGACGGCTCCTATGTGGTTGTGAATCCCCTCGATGAGGGTGTTGGTCTGTTCGGCCTGCTGCTCTCCCTTGCCGGTGAGATCCACCAGTTCGGTCATGTTTTCCCGGTGCTGGTCGACGATTCGGGAAACGTTCCCCAGATGGGAATCCATCTGTTCCACCGCCGACGAGGTCTGAACCACCGCGGAGGACTGGGAATCGATCCGTTTGGTGAAGGCCTCGATGGTTGCTCCAATTTCCTCAATCGCCGCAGAAGAAGAACGAAGACTCTCTTTTGTGCGGTCCACCTGGCCGCCGATATCATCGATTCCCTGGTGGATCTTCTCGTTGATCTCCAGCGCGCTGAAAATGCTGCTGATGAGTTCCTGGGCGTTGTCGCTATTCCTGCTGGCGAGAGAGAAAATCTTGCTTTTCAGATCCTGGAACGCCTGGTCCCGATCCCTGGAGTTCCGAAAGGCCTCTTCGATGTCCCCCCAGCGATGCAGGGCCCTGACACAGGCCCAGCCCGAAAGGCAGACCCCCAGAACTCCTGAAACGAGACCCGGCAGGGGAAACCCTGCAACCCCTGCCACCAGGCCCAGCACAACCAGCACCTGGCCGAAAACTCCCGCGTGTATTACTTTTTTACTGAGTTCCGTACGTTCACCCATGTCTCGGCTCCTTATGCTCCCGCATATACCATGAAATCGCGAAATACCTTTACGATAGTTATTTCCACAAGAACGTTAGTATACCGGGAGGCGAAGCCCGTCACAAGGGAAAAATTTATCTTTCCCGCTATTTGGGGGTTCCCGCGCTGTAGAGGTGGAGACAGGCCGAAGCTTTGTTAATCTCGACAAAGTTTGTCCCTTCGCTCTGCCCGGGGGCTCCTCCCATGATCACCACCAGATCGAGTTCATCGATAACTCCATCCTGGAGCAGACCAGCCAGGGAGTTGGCCACCAACTGGTCGGTGGAAGCCTGATACTCCATATAGGCGGGAAAAACGCCAAAGCTCAAACTCAGTTCCCTCACCACGCGTTTGCTGGGAGAGCGGGCAAAGATGGGAACCTCCATGCGGTAGGAGGAGAGGACCCTCGCGCTCCGGCCCGTTTCGGTATCGCTCAGGACCGCCTTTATGGGCAGCTCCCGACAGGCGGAGTCGACCGTCTTGGCCAGGAAGTTCCGCTGGTTTGTGTCGGGGTCGATCCATTGGGTTCGGGAAAAATGGGAACGGGCCCGTTCCGTTTCCCGGGAAATCCTGGTCATAGTCTGGACCGCCTCCAGGGGATACGATCCCTGCGCCGTCTCGCCGGAGAGCATGATCGCGTCGGTTCCGTCGTAGACAGCGTTGGCCACATCGGAGACCTCGGCCCGGGTGGGACGGGGGTTTTTGATCATGCTGTGCAACATCTGGGTTGCGGTGATCACCGGGCGCTTATGCTTTCGGCACAGCTCAATGATATGCTTCTGATAGGCCGGCACCTGCTCGGCCGGTATCTCGATCCCCAGATCTCCCCGGGCGATCATGACCCCCGCTACGTGGGGAATGATCTCTTCGAGATTTCTGATCCCTTCGCGGTTCTCTATCTTGGCGACTATTTTGACAGCGCTTCCGGCATCGTCGAGAATCTTCTGTATTGCAATCACGTCCCCGGCGCTCCGCACAAAGGAGTGGGCAATAAAGTCCAGATCCTGCTCGATAGCGAAGTCGATAAAGGCCATGTCTTTTTCCGAAAGGGCCGGCACGTTCAGATGGGCATCGGGCACGTTGATGCTTTTCTTGTTCTCGATCTCTCCGTCGTTGCATACCCGGCACACCAGACGGCCCGGTTCTTTTGTCAGGACCTGTAACTCCAGGCTTCCATCGTCGATGAGAATGCTTTTGCCCGGAGAGAGGTCATCCACAAATCCTTCGTAGGTGGTGCCCAGTTCTTTCTCCTTCAGGGGAGCATCGGTGACGACAACGGTATCACCGGCAGAGACGGAAAAGGGCGATCCCGTGAGGCGAGTCCTCACCTCGGGGCCTTTGGTATCCACCATGAGAGCTATCTCATCGGAGACAGCCCGGGTGTTTTTGATTACCTGCAATGATCCCTCGGGGTCCTGGTGGGCGGTGTTCAACCGCACCACGTTCATACCCGCTGTGTAGAGGCCCTTGATAAAATCGACCTCGCACCGTCTGTCTGAAACGGTGGCAACAATCTTTGTAAGTTTTTTCTCCATAGTTTTTCCGCTGGTGATAATAAAAAAACCGTCCCGGCGGTGCAAGCGAAACGGAGAGAAAAGGAGAATTGGCAGATATATTTTTTCTATACCCTGTATATATCCCTCCCGGGGGCCTCGTCGAGGCCTCGGGGAGATTCAGGACAGGCCCTGCCGGGGAGAGTTGCTACTGATCCTGGTCGTAGTAAACAGCGCGCTTGATTTTGTTGCTCACGGTCTTGACGAACTCCGTTTCCTGAAGCTGGACCGCCGTGATGTGCGAATAACCGGGCAACCGCCCGTTAACCTCACGACGCACCGCCTCCAGACGGTCTTCGACCTTCCTGCGAGCCTCTGCCTTCGTTCGATCTTCCGCACCCTGGCGGTTCATCTGCTCCAGCAGATCCGGCGAGGGATAGATCAGCGCAACCAGCCTGCCCTCTCGCTCAAGGACCAGAGCCTCGTCCACCTCGACGCACTGGAGCAGGAGTCCCTCGATCACTTCGGGATAGATGTTCTCTCCCGAGGGACCGATGATAACATTTTTGCTGCGTCCCTTGAGGTAGAGGTAGGAATCCTCGTCCAGGTATCCCTTGTCACCGGTCTTGAGCCACCCGTCGGGGGTCAGAACAGCGGCGGTCTCGGCGGGGTCCTCGTAGTAGCCTTTCATCACGTTAGGTCCGCGAACCCAGACATCTCCTACGCCCGTTGCCGGATCCGGATCGACTATCTTGATCTCGACATCCGTGACGGGGTGGCCCACCGAACCGATCTTCACGCCTTCCCGGGAGCTGAAGGTGATCAGCGGCGATGCCTCGGTCATGCCGTAGCCGAGGACGGTGGGAATCCGGGCAGCCCGAAGAAAGAGCTCCACCTCCCGGGAGAGGGGTGCGCCTCCGATGATGGCACACTCGATCTTTCCTCCGAAGCTCTTGCGAACCCGCGCGCCAATGAGAGTGTAGAGGAATTTCTTGCGCCGAGGCCCCGCTGCGAGCCAGCGAAAAAGAGGTTTGCGGGCGATCAGGGGAGCGATCCTGCGGGCGTAGAGTTTTTCAAAGATCAGGGGAACCCCACCAAGGATGGTGGGCTGGATCTCGGCCAGGGCCGACATAAGAAGCTTGGGCGTGGGCTTTTTGCCCAGGAAATACAGGGCCGACCCGTTGTAGATGATGGAGAGGAACCCCGAAGTTGAACCGTAGGCGTGGGCCAGAGGCAGGAGCGAGAGGGTGCGGGAGTGATCGTGGATGCACCCCACCAGGTCCGGCCCCTCGAAGAGGTTGGAGACCAGGTTCCGGTGGGTGAGCATGACGCCTTTGCTGAAACCTGTTGTCCCTGAGGTGAAGAGAATCTCGGCGAGATCATCTTCCTGAAGGGGCTCTCGCTGTCGCGGCTCACCGGGATCTTCCTGAAGAACCTGGTTCTGCTGCATCTCGTAGACCAGCCGGAACCCCGTGAGACGATCCCCGCCAAAGCCGTTCCACAGATGCTCCGTGGTAAAAACGCCCTGCACCCGGGCTCGCTCCAGGATTCCCCGGATATCCTCGGGGGGAAACTCCTCCATAATTGGTACAGCTACGGCCCCTATGGTCATGACGGCCAGATAGGAAATTGCCCACTCCGGGGTGGATGTCCCCACGATAGCGACTTTGTCCCCCCGGCCGATTCCCCGGGAGAGGAGGAGATCCTGGCGCTCCACCATCTGTTGCTGCATCTCGCGATAGGTAACAGGATCGTTGCCGTAAGAAGCAAGGGAAGGACGATCTGCGTACAAGGAAAAGACGCGGTCGGCAAAGCGATCCAGGGTATAGGCTTCGAGTTGAAATTTCATGATGCTTCCTTTCTCCTGATCCATGGTACACCGAAATCGGTCGGGAGTACACCAAATTGGAGAGAGGCCGAGTGAGGTTCCCCTACTGTATAACCCCCAGGGCAACCAGGACAAAGACGGGACCGTTGTACAGCCCATGGATCAGCATTGCATTGGACGTGTTTTCGGTCTTCTTATGCACATAGGGTATAACAAACAGCAAAGGGATCAGCACAATCATCAAATCAAGTCCAAAGGGTATATGGAAAACCATCCATAAAAATGAGCAAAGAAGCCACGAATAGTTACCACGCAATCGGGTCTGAATATACCCTCTCCACAAGATTTCTTCTCCCGCAATATTAAAAAAGAACATTGGGAACCAGAAAAGAAGAAAGAAACGTTCATGACCTTGAAACGATTCAAATTCCATAAACCAGGGTGTGGTTGAAAGTGGCCGTATCCCGAATCTATGCGTTAATGCTGCGGATATTCCAAAGATGATGCCCGTGCAAAGGAATACGAAGATCAACCCGACAATCGAATATTTCAGGTCTTTTTTTGAAAACCCTCGCACTCCAAGGGAAAGCCTGATATTCTCGATGTCGCGGCTCCCCTCTCTCCTGACAGAAAGAATGGCAAAAGCAAACATGGGTATAAAAAGGAAATATCCCGTTATGAACCAGTAAAGCCCGGCATGTACAACGAACGCCCCTTCAAGAAACGGCAAAAGGGTGAAAAGCAACAGAAAAAACCAGCCTGTGAAGAACAAAAAAATGCTAACCGCGTTTGAAATGGATAGATTCACCGTCTCCATGCAGATCCTCCTGATCCTTGCCGTCTGTTGCCTTCTGTAGCTCGGGCGTCTTTGCCTGGCAGAGAAAAAACCAGTACCTTTCATGGAACGTGGTCTGCAGCGCTCGCCAGCTATACCAAGGGAGCTCATACCCAGTAATGAATGATTCGGAAATGGAACTGAAGAATTGAAGGGAAATCAGCGAGCGATGGGAATCGAACCCACATCTCCAGCTTGGAAGGCTGGGGTAATAAGCCATTATACGACGCTCGCGCTGTTGCTGAAAGGAATCTAGCATGGACCCAAAAAAAACGTCAAGCGGGTTGATCTCTTTTGGTGTAGCAGAATCGTTTGCTCCATCGGGGAATCTCCGCACCGCCTCTTTCCTGCGCCGACGAAACCGGTTTGTCGTGGAGATAGCCCTGGAACCATCGCCCGGAGGACAGCCCGTGTCCGAAGAAGAGGAAACCTCAGCCTACTTGCCCAACCCGGGGAAATTGCGGGAAATACTGCTTCCCGGCACAATCCTCTCGGTCACTCCCGGGGGCGAGGGATCGATTCACCCCTGGAAGGTGGTCAGCGCCCGGCGCCCTGACGGGAGCACGGTCTATCTCGATACGGGCCGAACCAACCGGGTCGCGCAGTACCTGATCGATCAGGGACTGATTCCCGCCCTGACTGGCTGGAAGATCCTCCGTGCCGAAGTGCCTCTTCCGGGAACCCGCAGTCGGGTGGACTTCCTTCTCCAGAACGAAACAGGAGAGAAGCGGTATCTGGAGGTCAAGTCCTGCACCCTCTTCAACGGCCCCTTTGCCATGTTTCCCGACGCCGTGACCGAACGGGGACGACGTCATGTGGAGGAACTGGCCCAAAGCCGCCGGGGAGCACTCCTGGTGATTATCCACAGCGATGAATGCCAATGGTTTGTACCAGAGGTCCACACCGATCCGGCCTTCGCCCAAACCCTCGCCCAGGCAAGAGACGTCCTTTCCGTCATTCCCCTGGGCGTAGCCTGGGGAGGCCCGGGAGAGATCACGGCCCTGCGCACGGACATGACCGTACCCTGGGAAGCGATCTCTTCCCACCTGGATGACCGGGGGTGCTACGCCATCATGCTTCACCTCCGCCGGGAAACACCCATCCCCACGGGAGCGCTTGGAACGGTCCGGTATCCACCGGGATGGTATCTCTACGTGGGGTCAGCCCGGCAGGGGCTCCAGGCGCGAATAAACCGCCACCGGCGGCGGGGACGGAAGAAGCTGCACTGGCATATCGATTATCTTCGCGAGGAAACTTCCTGGGTTGAGGCCTTTCCCTTTCGGGGCCCCGGGCGCGACGAGGCGTCGCTGGTGGAGGCTTTTCTGCCTCTGGCAGACAGCTCGATCCCCCGGTTTGGCGCCAGCGACAGCACCTGCGAATCTCATCTCCTGCACTTTCACCAGGACCCCCGACGATCACGGGATTTTATCGAGGCTCTTTTGCAGGAACGCCGTCGCACGCTCCTGACGGCAATCGGCACGGAAGAGGACAGCTCCGGCCTTGGACGGCTTCGGCCTTGATTGACAGCCGACGACCGGCAGGATCGAAGCTTAGTCGACCACGATGACCGAGACGCCTTCGGGCACCAGGCGGGTCCGATCCCGGGTGACCACAAAGGGGCGATGCACGGAAAAGGCTCGACCCTGTTCCGCCGGGACAATAGCTGGTAGCGTAACGATCCTGTCTCCCAAAGAGACGATCTCTCCCGCAGGCCCCAGGATTATCACCCAGGATCCCTGGCCTGGCTCGAAGGTCCGAGAGAAGATATCCCCGGCCGCCGAAATTATCCGGCCCTGCTCTTCCCTGCTCCAGCGCTGAAGCAGACGATCCCCCGGCGTGCGGCCCCGGGCGAGGCGAACCGCCGAGACAATCGCCAGAACCCCCCCTGCCACAAGAGCCCCCCCGGCAGCCATCTCCACCAGCTCGGACTCGCTCCAGTCAAAGAGCGGCCCCGGGCTGTTGCTGTAATTATCGGCCTCATCGGTGGCCAGCAGGTAGCCTCCCCCCGCAATCCCCCCCAGACCGGCACCAATCCCCAGGAGGGGAAAAACCTTGCCCCGCCCCGTCTGCTGCTCGGCCCTCACCAGGAGGGAAAGATAATCCTGGCGAAGCCTGGCAAGAGCTTCGGTTTCTCTTAACTCAAAGGTTTGATCAATTGTAACCAGGTCTTCCAGAACCAGGGCGGCCTCGTCCCAGGCTTCTTCGGAAAGCGCCTCGGCCCAGCGCAACTCCAGAAGTCTGAAGAGTGCCAGAGCGTTTCGGCGCACCGGAGCCGCTTCCACGGTCTCCCGGGCGATCTGTTGTTGCAACTTCGTCGCCACGGGAAGTCCCCGCAAGGGATCTCCCGGACGATACCACTCACTCCTGCGGGAGAAGTTCCCCGGATTCAGTCCATGGAACTCCCGATCCAGATCCCACAGCAGTTCCAGCCGTTCCTGCTCGCGCCGGGACGGTTTCAGGCGGTCTTCGGGAACTTCGGCAAGAAGCCGGGAGCTTTCCTGCAACAGCCTTTGGGCTTGCTCGTAGAGGGCGGGATCACCCAGAAGGTGGAAGGCTCCGCGCTGGAGCTCCTGAATCTCCCGCTGCTCCAGGCTGGTGATCTCGGGAAGCGCAAAGGATATCTCCTGGACCTCGCCTGCTCGCAGGAGACGATCCGCCACATAAACCGGGATCTCGCCACGACTGGTTGCAATGGTGATCTCCAGGGTACGCACACCGTCGGGGACATAGCGAATCTCTGGGGGGCTCGCTCCCAGAAGAATCCCGTCCAGAAAGACCCGGTACGGCACACCCTCCCGGGAAGGCCGAAATACCAGCGACGCATAGTGGACAGGGTACCCCAGCAAGGCCGAAGCGGTGCTTCTCAGGAGTTCCCGGGCTGCTTCGTCGATGTCGAAGTCACCATAGCTGCGCCGTTCCTCACTCCCAAGAACCACCCCCCGGGAGACATCCAGAATCGATGCCGTGAGAAGGACCTCTCCCGGGGATGTTTCCTGGAAATCCCCCCAGAGAACAGCATCGATGCGCCGCTCCCGGGCCACCCGGAGGAGCGCCTCCTGACGGGCCCCACCTTCAGGAGGTATCCTCTCGAGCGGTAACGACCGAAGATCAAACTGCCCGCTCACTTGAAGGGTCAGCTTCAGCGCCTCCGTAAGCTCCCGAGCCACTCTGTCCAGGGGTTGCCGGCCGGAACGATTTTCAAAAGGAACGACAGCGATTCCTTCACCACGAAGGTTTCTGAAGGATTCCTCTCCCCAGACCGAAGAAGGAGAAAGCACCAAGCCTGCCATGAAGCAGGCCGCTAGTGCAACAAGACGGACCTTCGCGGGACGAACCCTGGCGAGACAAGAACCTGTTTTTTGTATGCTTTGCATGAAGCGTTCCTCTATCACTCTATAATCCCCTCCCTGGCCCTCAATCCCCTCCCTGGTCCTCTCCCGGCTGTCACAGGCCCGGACCTTCGCTCTGACGCGGGACCCTCACAGGACCGGCTGGCCTCTCTCATGGCGATTCTCCCGGCTGTGTACGGATAACGATGGCGGTACACGAATCGGTATAGAGGGGCAGTCCGAAGATCTCGTACTTTCCCAGGTAATCGGGCAACCCCTGGGGGCTTTCCCCCAGATGAGCGCGGTAATCCTGTATAAGCCGGTATACCGCAGGAGGAAGAACAATTGAGGTCGGCACCTTGCCCTGATCCCGAAGGGTCGCAATCCGGCCGTACACGGCAGCAATCACTTCCTCGGCCCGAGGCTGAGCGTCCCCGGGATGGTCCTGGCTTGTCTGTTTTCCATCACCCACCGATGCCACAGTATAGCACCCCCTGAAATCCTCTCGCAATGATCGATCCTCTCTGATATAAGATAGAGTCGGTATGAAAAGGGCTTCACTCGAGACATCTTTCCCCCGATCCCTGGCAAAAAGCGCTACTTCTTCGCCCCTGGACTGGAGCAGCTATCGCCCCGATGATACGGCGGTGCTCTGTTTTCTGCGGAAACCGGGGTGGCTGCTCCTGATCAGAAAAAAGCGGGGCCTGGGAGCAGGGAAGATTAACGGCCCCGGCGGCAAGACGGAACCGGGGGAGACGCCCCGGGATACGGCGATCCGCGAGACCCGGGAGGAAGTAGGGCTCATTCCAAGCGAGCCCAGACATCAGGGAGCGTTACGCTTTGCCTTTGCCGACGGCTACCGCCTTGAGGTCCACATTTTTACCGCCACGTCCTGGGAAGGCTCCCTCTGCGAAACCGACGAGGCCCTTCCCTTCTGGTGCCCCCAGGAGGAGATTCCCTACACAGAGATGTGGGAAGACGACATTCTCTGGCTTCCCGCCGTTCTTGAGGGGAAATCCGTGGAGGGCGAGATGTTTCTGCGAGGGGATTCCCTGGAGTTCTGGGACCTGCGTTGCTCTGACGATCACCAGGTCGGCTGACCCGGCCGGGCCCTCTCCATCCACCACGGCCCGCCGGGAAACCCGGATCAGTCGGCCAGAGGGAACCCCTTGTCAGCCCAACGGGCGAGGATAAAGAACCAGTCGCTGAGCCTGTTGAGGTAGCGGGAGACCGCCTTCTGCTCTTCCCTCCCCTGGGCGCGAACCACTCGAACCACTGCCCGCTCCGCCCTGCGAACCACCGTGCGGGCCCTATCGCACTCGGCGCCCAGAAGGGAATCACCAGCAACGAAGAATCGGGGCTCCAGCTCGGCGCGTTGACGCCACCAGGTTATCCTCTCTTCCAGACGCGCCACATCGGCGTCGGTGATAATCTCCTGTCCCGCAACAAAGGGGACGTTCACCGGGCAGGCCATGACTCCGCCAGCCACAAGAAGCTTGTACTGTTCCTGTTCAATCTGCCCAACCAATGATTTCACCAGAGGGTCCGAGGCTGTCTCTGGTGCTCCTGCAACAGCCCGGCAGCAGCCCAAGGCCACCTGGGTTTCGTCCACGTAACCCAGGGCGTCAAAGACCGGATCATCCTTGAACCGCCGCGAGCCATCGAGCAGGCCACTTCGTCCGTCGTCCCCGCCACGGGTGGTCACGGGTGTGAGATCTTCCTGAGGATCTCCACCAGCACCACTCTTCCCGGATTCCTTACCAAACCACATGGCTTTTAATATACTAAAGAAGAGCCCGGCAGGAACACGCCGGGCAAAAAAATCCTCATAATTCTGAGGAGAGGCTCCTGACCTCCGGGGGAGGCGGTCGCTTCCCCTCAAGGCCAGTCGCCCTCAGATTAATCGCTGCACCAATAATCACGCTGCACCAATAATCAATAGAGATGGCGAAAATCCTGGATGATCGCGTTCTCCCGCAACTTCTCCAGGGCCTTCTCCTGAATCTGGCGAACCCGTTCACGAGTGACCCCCAGAAAACGCCCCGTCTCCTCCAGGGTGTAGGGCCCCTCACCACCCAGACCAAAGCGAAGCTTGATAATCCGCATCTCCCGCTCGCTGAGCTCCTCCAGGACTCCCTCAATGGTATCCTGCAGGGTTAGATGGAAGGCCAGATCGAAGGGTTGCTCCTGGTGGTCATCCTCAATGAGGTCTGAAAGGCGAGTACCACTTTCGTCGTCCAGAGTGATATCGAGGGACGCCGTGTCCTGGGAAAGCCTGCTGATCTCCTGGACCCTGTCGGGGGTAACATTGAGGTATTGCGATACTTCCTCGCTGAGAGGATCCCTGCCGAGTTCCTGAGTGAGATGTTTGGATACAAAAAAGCATTTCTTGATGGTGTTGAGCATGTGCACCGGTATCCGGATAACCCGCCCTTTGTCCGCCAGGCTCTTGATAATCGCCTGCCGTATCCACCAGGTTCCGTAGGTGGAAAAGCGGCACCCCCGGGTGTAATCAAAGCGCTCCACTGCTTCGATAAGCCCGATGTTTCCCTCGTCAATCAGATCAAGAAGAGAGAGCCCCCTGTTCTGGTATTTCTTGGCGATGGACACAACCAGGCGCAGGTTGGCGTTGATCATCCGGGCTTTGCAGACCCGCAGTGCTTCTTCCCGGCGAAGAATCTCCCGGGCCAGCTCGTCCCGGGTGTAGGAGTGATCTTCCTCACCGGAGCGGAGAGCTTCCAGATTGGCGCGCAGATCCTGTATACGATGACCGATTTCCTGCTCTTCTTCCACCTTGAGCAGGGCGTACCGGGAAATCTGTTTGAGGTAAAAGGCAAGGGGGTCGGTATCCCCCGCTCCAGCCTGGCCTTCGCGCCCGCCAGGTGCAGACCGCGCAACTGCTCCAGAGTCAATCAAGTCGGTCGATAAACGGGAACGCCCCCGTCCTTTCCGTGTTGCTGTCGAACCCATTCAGATGCCCCCGTACCTTTTGTTTTCTTACAATTCTATCACCACCTGAAGAATATCCCACGATAAAAACGGGCGAAAAGAAAAAGAAAACGTTTTCCCGAGAACAATTTTTTTACAGCCCCTGGAAAAGGTCCGAAAACCGGGAAGTATCGGGCAATTTCTCCTGTTCTAGCCGCGGGGAGCCGTTTCGGGGTCCACAAAAGACTCTCCGCGCCATACCGAAAAATAGAGCGCTGCTCCCCCCGATTCGGCAGGGCTGGTACCCACAGTTCCCAGGGTGGCCCCGGCCGAAACAGCCTGGCCCACCTCTACCTGGACACGCTCCTGCCCTCCGTACACGTAGATATAGCCTTGGGGAGACTGGATAAATACCACGTTTCCAAAGGTTGAATGGGGACCGGAGTATACAACTCGCCCCGCCGCCACGGCGGAGACGGGACTCCCCCGGTCGGCGCGAATCAACACACCCGGAAGCTTTCCCTTCAGAAGGGTGTGCTCTCCAACCACGGGCCATGTCCCTCCCTGGGAATAGGAGAGGGGAGCCTCCATCTGTCGGGCCAACGGGATCAGTGATGGCCTCTCCGGAGACTCCCGAGAGGAGTCAGGAGAGTCGCCTGTCTGGTCATCGTCTTTTCGGGAATCCCTGGAAGCCACTGCCCCGGAGGAATCGCCTTCTGTAGTGGACGGTTGGTCTGCGGCGGCCCGGGGAGAGGTCTCCGCGCTTCCCGGAACCGCGCGTGCCGGCCCCGTCAGGGGTACCAGCAGACGCTGGCCCGCCCGGATGGTGGTTCCTTCAATCGTGTTTAATCTTTTGAGGTCTTCCACCGTGGTCTGGTACCGCCGGGCTATTCCGTAGAGGGTCTCGCCCCGGCGAACCTCGTGGTGGCGGGCTACCGTGAGGAGGGTGCCCGGCAGAAGCAAATCAGGAGACTCCAGGCGATTTGCCTCGGAGAGTTGCTGAACCGATATATTGTAGCGCCGGGCTATTCCATAGAGCGTCTCGCCCCGTTTCACCTCGTGCTCCGTGGGTTGCCCCCAGGCAGCACCCCCAGCCAGAACGAGAACAATCAAAGCTGTCAACATGTGCCGCATAATTACTTCCGCTTTTAATGGTCGGCACCGGAATGCCTCTGGTTTAGGGACACCCCGCGGAAAAGATCGCTTCTCCCCCAACGTCCGGCAGGGACTTCTTGGTCTTGGAGAAGATGATCAGGGGAACCTGCAGGAAACAAGGCCACTCCGCGACCAGAGGTGTGTGACTAGGGGGATAAGTCGGGCTGAGAGGATTTGAACCTCCGACCTCACCGTCCCGAACGGCGCGCGCTAGCCCCTGCGCTACAGCCCGATAATACAGAAAGGGAATCTATCAAAAGGCAGGGCGTCTGGTCAAGCCCCGGACAGATCACCCCGGAGATCCATCCCTTGGGGCAATCGGGGGTTCGTTGACAGCCGGAAGGTCACATGCTACCGTTGCACCTCACATCACGCTCTCTGGAGAGGAAGATTCAAGCTCATGGGAGATTCCAAAGAGACCGGTAGCATCCGGTCAGACAGTCGCACAAAAAGTGCCAACAACAAACCCGCCCACCGGTCCACCCGAAATACCCTGCTCTATATCGGCAGTGTGGTCATTCTGATTCTGGTGGTGGTAACCTTTGTAGGTGTACCCGCTGTGGGTGGCTTCGGACAACCCTCAGGAAGGATCATCTTTGGTCGTTACAACGGCGAAGAGATCGCCTACCGCCCGGGCAACTATTTTGCCCGCCAGTACGAAACGATAGCCCAATCCTTGCGCGACACCCACGGCGAGCTGGATCTGGAACTGCAGCTCCGCATCGCCTGGCGGCAAGCCTTCAACAGGGCAATCATGCGCACCGCCCTTCTCCAGCAGGGAGACCGCTCGGATCTTCGCGTCAGCGAAGCCCGGGTGGATGAGCTGATCGCTCAGGACCCCCGATTCATGCAGAACGGACGGTTTAACAGCGCCGCCTACCGCGCCCTGGGAAACCAGGAGCAGTTCGCCCTGCGTACCCTTCACCAGGAATCGGAGCGCTTCGATCTCATTGCCGAAGATCTTCTGGGAGGAAGCCGGGCAAGCTCCCGGGAAGCTTCCTTTATCGCGTCCATGGCGGGACCGGAACGGTCTTTCCATATCGTGCGCTTTCCCTTCTCAGGTTTTCCCGATCAGCAGATCGCTGAATACGCAAAAACAAACCGGGACCTCTTTAGCGAGCTAAACCTCTCGGTGATAACCCTGGCCACCCGCGAGGAGGGGCAGCAAATTCTCACCCGGGCCCGCCAGGGGACAACCCCCTTCGAAGAGCTGGCCCGAACCTACTCGCGGGATCTCTTTGCTGATCAAAACGGAGAGATCGGGCGAATCTGGGGATACGAAGTTCAGCAGGAACTGCTGAATCCCCAGGATCTGACGGCGATCACCACCATGGACGAAGGGGATCTCTCTGATCTGGTTGAGACAACCTCGGGCTGGTCCTTCTACCGTGCTGACGAGGCCCCTGCACAGTTCAGCACCGATGACACCCGCCTGCTTCAGGAAGCCCGGGATTACATGCAGATGTTCGAACAGGGGAAAATCCAGGACTTCGTCCGCGACGAGGCGGAGGCCTTTGCCGTGGCATCCCGCGAGGGCCTGCTGGAGGGCGTTGCCCGGGAATGGGGGAAAGAGATCCACGAAACCCCCTTCCTGCCTATCAACTACGGGAATCTTCAGCTCTTCACCCCCTGGAACGTTCCGGACGTTCCCGATCTTGCCGAAGCAGCCTCCCGCGAGGATTTGCTGATCACAGCCTTCTCCCTGGAAGAGGGGGCAGTCAGCGAGCCGGTGATGTTACGGCGATCAGCCATCGTCTTGAGCCTCCGCGAGGAACGCCAGGTGGATCCCGAGGATGTTTCCTTTCTCGCCGATGCCTATGACATGATTCTCCGCCAGTTCTTGATGGATGATGTTTCATCCAGCTACGTGAAGGAGGAGCTCCTGGACGATTTTTTCCAGGAGGCCTTCAACCGTTACGTTCTTGGCAACACCTGACAACGAGAAAAGACTTCGTCTTGATCCCACCCCTTCGGGGGTGGCTATCTCGCTGGGAGGACGTCGCCTGAGCGGTCGCGACGGTACGGCGTCCTTCCTCCGGCGCTTCCCGACCCCTCTTCCCGAACAGACACTCCTTGTTGTTTTCTCTCCGCTTCTGGGAGAAGGAATGACGGAGTTATTGGGCGACCTCCCCTCCACTACAGCCCTGCTCCTGGTGGATTTTGAGGAGGACCTCTTCCACCTTGGCAGCCATCCCCTGAGCAAATTCCCTCCTCTCCCGTGCCATCGGTGCCTGAGAGCCTCCTCCCGGGATGAAGCGATACGGGGAGCACGTCGCCTTGTGGAAGAGAGGGGGTTGCGCAGGGTCACGGCTGTCCATGCCACGGGAGGAGCCAGACTTCATGCAAGCGCCTACGCTCGCCTGGAAGAGAATCTGCGCGAAATAGTCCAGCGCTTTTGGTCAAACCGGGGGACCCAGATCCGGCTGGGACGCCGCTGGGTTTCGAATCTTTTGGCCAACGCCTGCCTGGAACAGACGCCCCTGCAGAAGGTGGCCCAAAGCTGCTCTTTCTCCCGGGCGGTCCTCCTTGGGGCCGGTTGCGATCTGGACAACCACCTGGAAACAGCCCGATCTCTTCAGGGTCGTGGCGTCCCCCTGATTGCCCTGGACACAGCATTGCCCGCCCTGGCCGAGGCAGGGCTGGAACCGGAGGTGATCGTCGCCATGGACAGCCAGCTGGCCAACGCCAAGGATCTTCTCCCCTGGCGCTGGGACCGGACGACCCTGATTGCCGACCTCACGGTTCACCCCACTATCCCCCGCCGGTTCCTTCCGGAGCAGCGCAGCTTTTTCGTCAGCCGCTTTGGGAAGGTCTCATTCTTTTCCCCGGACCCTGCCTCGCAGGTGCTCGCAGGGATTCCTGTGGTATCGCCCCGTGGTTCCGTGGCACCGGCAGCGCTGGATATCCTCGTGCGGCTCCTGGGAGTCAGAACGGTGCTCACTATCGGAATCGATTTTCACTACCGCCTGCCCCGGACCCATGCACACCTCACCGCCGGGGACCGGCGCATGCGAAGCGAGATGACCCGCCTCCTGCGGCGCGACGGGAACCACGAGTATCTTCTGCGGCCCCGACGGGATGTGCTTCTGCGAACAGGCCAACCGGCCCGGGGAGATGCAATTCTGGCAGACCAGGCCCTCCAAATGCACCACACCACGACAGAGCTGCAGCGATTCCTGCCGGATCTGCGCGTTTTTTGCCTGAACGGCGAAGGGCTTGAGACGGGGGCAACGCTGATACCGACCGGAGACCTTCTCTCCCGCTTCCAGGAATCACCCCCTGCCCCTGCCATGGAGCAGGCAGGAAGTGAAACCGGAGGCCCTTCCGGGCAGGCTCTGCGCCGGGAGGCCCTGGAGAGCCTTCTCGCCCGTCTCCGCCTCCAGGAAGAACATCCGGGATTCATCGATTCAGGACTGGATTTTGTCCTCCTCGATCTGCCCCAATGGCCTCTTCTGACAACCCGAACCGAGTGGGCTCTGCTTCAACGGGAGAGGATTCTTCGCTCCACCCGGGACTATCGGCGGCGGCTGGAACGAATACTCTCTGCTTTTTCCTGAAACCACAGTCTCTCTCGGAATCAGCGGTCGCGGGAGCTCTCGCGGATACTCCCGGGCTTGAGAAGCACGGCGTTCATGGCAGCGGCGGCGTGACCGGCCTCGACAGCCGGGGCAAGGTCTCCGTCCCGAGCAAAGGAAACCGAGAAACCGGCAGTAAAGGCATCGCCGCAGCCGATGGTATTTACCGGCTCCAGCGGAATCGTCGGAGCTTCCTGGAATACCCCCTGGTTGTCCAGAAAGAGCGCAGGGTTCCTGCCTCTGGTAAGCACCACCCGGACCCCCGACTCGGCCAGCTCCTGCATGACCCCCCGGGCCAGATCGAGGGTCTTGGCGTCACCGGTATGTTCGCCAATTCTGGCAGCCTCACCGGAGAAGAAAGTGGCGGCGAACTCCTGCAGATTGGGCTTGATCACCTGGGGCCGCTGATCAGGCTCGTTGGCCAAAGCCCGTTTCAGCGGTTCGCCACGAAAATCAGCGATCACCAGAGACCCGGCGCGACGGGCTTCGGCGATCATCCGGGCAAAGAGATCATCCCCGTAGCCCGGTGCGGTGGAACCGGAGATGACTACCACCTCCACCCCCGGGAGAAGCTCCCGGTACCGTGCAAAAACCCGGCCTTCCACGTCGGCCTCTACCGGCCGGGTCGGTTCAATAAGCTCCGTGGTACTGCCTGTGGCTCTCTCCAGAAGGGTCGTGCAGGTCCTCAAGGGGCTTTCGCAGGAGATGATTTCCAGAGAGAGATCATCCTCCCGGCAGAGGGCCTCGAAGAGTTGGCGATCCCTGCCCCCGGCGTGAGTCAGATGCACCACGTCCTCCCCCAGCTGGCGAAGAACCCGGGTAACGTTCACACCCTTCCCCGAGGCATCGAGCCGTTCCTCCCTGGCCCGGTTGACCTCGCCAACACCAAGGGTGTCAAAGACCAGGGTTTTCTGCAGGGTCGGGTTGAGACAGACCGTGAGAAACGTCATAGCACCTCGCCAAGCAACGCCGTCAGCGCGGCCTTGTCCAGCGTGAGGGGATGGTTTTTCAGTCCCGTCCCCGCCACAACCAGGTCCAGATCCTCCCGGGTAAAGCCGTAATCACCGAGCCGGCCCAGAGGGGCTGCCCAGGTTTGCACCGTTTCTGCCAGAACTTCGCCACAGGGCGAGAGTCCCAGAGCCCGGGCAGCTCGACCATACCGGGCAACGGTATCACCATCAGCCTCCCGAAGGGTGCGGCGGCTGACAGGTCCCAGCAGGATGCCGCAGACCGCCCCGTGAGGAATATTCCGCATCGCCCCCAGGGGAGAAGCAAAGCCGTGAACCAGCCCCAGTCCGACTGCTGCCAGACAGACCCCGCTGAGGTAGGCCGCCAGGGCCATCTTCTCCCGCAGGACAGGCGTATCCTCACCCTGAAGCAAGGCGGGGAAGGCCTCGCCTGCGCAGGTCAGCCCCTGAAGAGCCAGGGCATCGGTGAGAGGGTTTGCCCGGGTTGAGAGATAGGCCTCCAGAAGCTGGGTAATTGCATCGAGCCCGCCCGCACGGGTGATCTCAAGGGGGCACCCTTTGTGGAGATCCCCATCGATCACCGCCAAAAGGGGGATAAAATTATCGTGGCGCAGGGATTTCTTGAATCCCCCGGGGCCAATGGTGCTGAGCACAGCGTTCGCTGTGGCCTCGCTGCCTGTTCCGGCCGTGGAAGGAAAGGCAATCAGGGGAAGGGTTGCCCCCGAAGGTTCCCGATCACCAACTCCTTCCAGATAGGCCGTGATGTCGAAACTGTGGGGATCGGCCTCCCCGGCCGCCATGGCGCATCCGGCAGCCAGGGCCTTGGCTGCATCGAGAACGCTGCCCCCGCCAACAGCCACGACCACATCGCAATCGGGCAGCTCGGTCCGCACCCGGTCCACCATACTGTTCACCAGGGCGGGACCAGGCTCACCCTGCACCGACTGATCATACCAGCGCCACTGTTCCGCCCCGAGGCGTTTCAGGAGGCTATCCCACTGGGGTCGTCCTCGAAGCGAGCCCCCGGCGGTAATGATCGCCGGCCGGGAGAACCCCTGGTTCCGCAGAATCTCGGGAAGCCGGAGAAAGCCCCCCTGCTCTACAAGAAGCGCAGGCTGGCGAGGGCAGGCAAAAGAGGGACTCGTCACAGGGGGCCTCCCCGGGGACGTTCCGGCAGATGGAGTTTTCGCTGTTCCGGATCCCGGGAAGGCCGATAGAGTATGGCCACATGGCCCACCACCGCCACCAGGGTGGCCTGAAGTTCCCGGGCTAGAGCCTGGGCGATCTCCCGGCGATCGTCCTTGTGATCGGAAAAACGAACCTTAATCAGTTCGTGATTGTCCAGCTCCTGATCCACGTGGCGATGCACGCTCTCGGAAGGCCCCTGCTTCCCCACCGTCGCCACGGCGTTCAGCCGGTGGGCCTGGCGCAGGAGAAAGGCCCGCTGATATCCTGCTAGTTCTCGGCTATCTTCCATAGTCTCAGTCTACACCGGGAGCTCTTCCCGGGTCCACGAGGTTGCCCCGAAAGACAATCACCTTTATCATAGCTTCGTGACCGGAAAGATCGTGTCACCAGGAGATTCTGTGAAGATGTCCGTGAAGAACCACCTTGCCTGTACCGCATATTCTCTTGTGGCCCTGCTTTTTGTAGCGGGACACGCCCCCGCCGCAGCAGAAACCTCTGGAGCTCCCCTCGTACGGGACGATTTTTCAGCGGTTCACAACTGGCATCCCGGGGCGGGGGAGTGGACTGTTCGCGAGGGACGCCTGATTCAGGAGGATCCCCGGGACCCTCTGGCCAGGGCCGATCGACGGGTTCCTCAGGACGAGCCCTACGAGTTGGAGTTTTCCATCCGCTACGTTTCGGGAGGGCTCGGCGAGCAGCCTCTTGAGGAGGCTCCTGAACTCCACGCCGGTTTTGGAATTCACCTGGGCGTGGATGCTCCTGCCAGGGGCCGGCGCGCCTGGGGAAGCGGCGAGAGCTATCTGCTCTGGATGAACCTGGACACGCGGGAGCAAACCCGCCTGACCAGACCGGAACACTACGGGTTGCGGGCCCAGCTCTACCAGAGCACCACCAACAGCGTTATGGACCTGGCCCGGGATCCCCTCCTGGCGAGAAACCCCGAGCTGAGCAACTTCCTGGTTGATGATTTTGTCAGCCTTGATATCGTGGAAGCCCTGAAACCCTGGGGGGTCAACCTCACCATGGAAGATCTGGCGATCCTCCTGGAGGAAGACCTGCGCATTAATATCCAGGTCGACCCCCGAAGCGGGTCCATCGGAATCCTGGACCCCACCGCTCCTGTACGCTTCTATTTGCAGGCAAACCCGGAAATCCTGCGGGGAACCTACGTTTCCCTCAGAACCAACAAGATGGCCGCCAGCATCCCCTACTTCCAGGTTCGCTAAAAGGAGCGCTCTCAAGCCCGTGGGGGGCGCTCAGGACGAGGACTCCTCCAGCAGATTTCCCAGGGCCCCCACCAGATCCACCATGGCTCGGGTATCCACAGCACAATAGGCGCAGACATCCTCCAGGGAGGCAAAATAGGATTCCCTGCCGGGAGACTCCCCGGAGAGCTCCTCTTCCAGGAAGAGGCTCGCTCCCTCGGCGGCACAGGCTCCAAGGGAACGAACCGCTTCCTTCGCTCTTCCTGCAGCCCGGTCTGCCCAGCGGGTGCAACAGAGGTTTGCCTGAAGCCCGTCGCGAACGCGCAGATCCTCATAACTGCCTTCGGTAAAGAGGGGCAGGACCCGTTTCAGGGAAACCTTGCCGCACTGCTGCGGATGGTACACCAGGAAATCAGCGAAGGGCTCAAGCAAATCAACCATACGGGTCACCAGAGCGCGTCCCCGCTCGGGCTCTCCTGCCACGGCGGCCAGCTGCCGTACCATGGCCGATTCGAAGGGTTTGCTGAAGACCACCAGGCTTCCCTGGTCTCCGACCTCCCGGGAGAGCCATCGAAAGAACTCCTCTCGCCGGTCTTCCCCGGGAGGACACGCAAACCAGCCGGGCTGGACACTCTTTCCCGGCTCGTCCTGGCGCTGCAACGAGGCGATCACCGGAGTATGTTCGTAGGGAGCAAGCCCCGCAAAGGGAGGAATCGATTGCGAGTAGGCTTCGAAATCGAGAAAGAAGAGGGGCCACTGAAGGCGTTCAAGGAAGGCGGCCAACCCCTGATGGTCGATAAAGAGGCGCTCCGAGAGAACGGAGCTGATCTGACGACGCTGACGATCGGTGAGCGCTTTCTCCCGGGACTGATCGATCTCCCGGATATCGCAGATTCCCCGGGCCTGCAACTCCCGTCCCAGATGGCGCCCCTTGTGGAGCGTCAGCACACTGTATCGCGCCTCTGCCACTTGCGGGGGAGGAGCTTCACAGAGAAGGCACCCCTGGCGGCAACGGTAGTCTTCGGGCAGGCCTCGCTCCTCCCGGGCGGCGTGGTCCTGGAGTTCCTGGCGCTCCCGGGAGACCCGTTTCAGAGCTTTCCCGGCACGACCTGTGAGCGTGCTCTCCCGAAAGAGTTCTCGCCACTCGTCGCGGGACCAGGACTGATCAGGGCGAATGTTCTTGCCCAGATAGCGCAGATGTATTCCCGCCAGGGGAAAACCCTGGCCATGCCAGGCCTCAAAAAGCAGGGTTGCCTCATCTTCGTAGATTCCCCGCAACCCCGTGGCCGGGCGAAAAAAGGAAAGCTCCCACCCCCCTCCCCGGCTGTGAAAATAGCCCCAGTCCACCACCAGGGCCAGACCTCCGAAAATAACCAGCCCGTTTATGAAGGCCTCTCCCCGAGCCACAGCGGCGGCAGTCTCCTCTGCCCAGAGGGACATCTCCGCCGGAACGCTTTCGGCCCGCAGCACCCAGGCCGCGGGGGGAACCTGCCGTTCCCGGGCCTGCCGGGGGAGCAGATCACAAGCATCCTGTGCAAAGAGAGCTTGCCCCGTGGCAACGGCCCGAGCCGTCTCCCGCAGGTTTACTTCGCTCGTCATATCCCGGGGAAGAGGTCCTTCCCCCGCCTCCCACTGCCGCCGGCAACGAACCCACTGGTGAAAATCTGTTGCGGTAAGAAGGCTCATGTAGCGGAGACATTCCCCAGATCGTAGGTATCGATGGCGATTTGCAGCTCCTCGTTGGTGGGCTCCACAATGATCGTGGTGGGAGAATAATCCTTGGAGATGATTCCCTCGCGGTTTCCGTTCTCCAGGTTTTTCCGGTAGTCCATGACAATCCCCAGATTCTCCAGACGGTGGCAGATCCGCTCCCGCATTCGCGTACCGAACTGTCCGATCCCGCCGGTGAAGACCAGGATATCAACCTTCACGATATTCGCCGCGTAGGCACCGATAAACTTTCGCACCCGGTAGGCGTAGGCATCGAGAGCCTCGATCGCGTTGCGATCCCCCCGTTCTACTGCTTCTTCCAGATCCCGAAGGTCGTTGGAGATTCCCGAAAGCCCCAAAAGGCCGCTTTTCTTGTTGAGAAGCGTTTTCAGCTCTTCTGCAGAGTAGCCCCGTTCGAGAAGATAGAAAATAATCGAGGGGTCCAGATCGCCACTGCGGGTTCCCATGAGGAGACCCTCCAGGGGCGTGAATCCCATGGAGGTGTCCACGGAGCGGCCGTTCTGGATCGCCGTGATGGAGGCTCCGTTGCCCAGATGACAGGATATGACGTTGGTGTTTTCCACAGCCCGTTTGGCAAAACGCACAGCCTGGGCAGACACGTAGCGGTGCGATGTTCCATGAAATCCGTAGCGGCGAATCCGGAACTTTTCGTAGAGCTCCCGGGGAAGCCCATAGAGAAACGCTGCGGGGCTGAGAGTCTGGTGAAAGGCGGTATCGAAGACAGCCACCTGGAGACGCCCCGGGAGGAGCCGCATTGATTCCTGGATTCCCGTGAGGTTGGCCGGGTTATGCAGCGGCGCCAGCTCGATATTTTCCTCGATGGCTGCCAGAACTTCATCATCGATCACCACGGAGGACGAATATTTTTCCCCTCCGTGGACCACCCGATGCCCCACTCCCCAGACCTCGTCAAGAGTGGTGAGAATGCCATTCTGGCTATCGGTGAGCGCCTCGGTCATGAGGGTCAGCGCTGCCCCGTGGGACTCCAAAGGCTGACGGAGGTCAACCGTCCCGTTCCAGCCTGATTGCTTGAGAAAGCTGTCATCGGAACCGATCCGTTCCACTGTGCCCTTCCCCAAGCTGGTGCGGGAGGGCATATCGTAGACCTCGTACTTGAGAGAGGAGCTTCCGCTGTTGATGACCAAAACGTTCTTGCCGTCAAGATATTTACGAATCGCCATGGTCTTCCTCTCTTTCTTCCTGCCGGGGTTTCTCCTGCCGGGCTTCTTCGGCGGCGGCCACGGCGCTCACCCCCAGATTGTACAAGACGTCGCTGTTCTCCCCATCCTGCTGGTGGAGCAACAGAAACTCCTCGAAGGCCTGGCGAAACTCTCCGACCTGGTACAAGGCGTTTCCCAGATTGAATCGGGCCTTGGTGAATGAATCGTCAATTTCCAGAACAAGCCGGTATCGCCCGATCGCCTCTTCAAAATCGCCCTGGTCGTAGAAGATCGTTCCCAGGTGAAAGAGGGGGTCCGGATAATCGGGCGTGTACTCGTGGGCGAGCTCAAAACTGCGGATCGCCTCCTGGATGTCCTCAAGCCGAACCAGGACCACCCCCCGGTTGTTCAGGATCGCTGAATCCTCGGGGGCTTTTTCCCAGGCCCGATCGTAGTCGCGAAGAGCCCGGTGGAGATGCCCTGTTTTGGTGAAGGCGATTCCCCGATTATAGAAGAGGCGGGACGAGAGGGCTCCCAGCTCTTCGGCCTCGGAGAAAACTTCGATCGCCTCCTGGTAGCGTCCCAGATCCATGAGCAGGGTGCCCCGATTGTAGGCGATATCCCCCTCTTCGGGGGCCAGGTTCTGGAGTTCTTCATAGAGGCGAAGCGCCTCCTGGGGATTCCCCTGCCCGTAGGCTCGACGGGCTTCATCCTGAAGGGCCTCGTACCGGGCCTGCTCTTCCGGGGAAACGACGGGTCTTTGCTCCGCTGACGCAGCCTGCAGAATGACTCCGCAGAGAAACATCCCCAGGCAAAGGTTCTTCCAGTAGCGATAGGACTTCATGCAAGCAAGTGTAGCCCATGAATCAGGGGAGGTAAAGCGATGGAAACCGGGTTTGATCCTCGATCGATCCACCCGGAGCAAACAGGGACCCACCCTGCCGGTTGCTACTCCTGGAGGTGGAAGAACTCGGCTCCGTAATCAGAGAGGAACTGAAAACAAAACGCCAGGAGCGCAGCGGCAGCCCCGGGAATAATCGACAAATACGGTGCATCCAGAAGATATCGCCGGGCGTCGTTCAACATGAGGCCCCAGCTGGGATTCGGCGGCTGTGCGCCTAATCCGAGGAAGGAGAGAGCTGCTTCGGTCCCGATCGCCAGAGCGGCGAGACTGGCACTCTGAACCAGCACCTGGGGAACCACGTTGGGCAAAAGGTGCAGGATACCCCGCAGGACCCGACCCGTCCCGAGCATCTGCGAAACTTGATAAAACTCCTGTTGCATCACCCGCCGCGCCTCAACCCGGGAAACCCGGTACAGCACGGGGGCAAAGACGATTCCCAGGGTAACCGTGACCTGGTAGATCCCCGGAGAGAAGATGATAGCCACGGTAATGGCCAGAAGAATGGTGGGAAAGGCCAGGATCGCATCGTTGAGAACTTGCAAAAGCCGGTCAAGACTTCCCTTGCGGTCCATGGCCGAGACGATCCCCAGAAAGGTTCCAAGCACGGCGGCGAGCCCCGCCGACCCCAGGGAAACCAGGAAGGAACTTCGCCCTCCGTGGAGCACCCTGCTGAGCACATCCCTCCCCAAATGATCCGTCCCCAGAAGGTGCCCCGGACTCAGGGGCGGCAAGAACATCCGGGCCAGATCCTGATTCAGGGGGTCCCCCGCCAGGGGGACCGCTGCAAGGCTTGCAAGCCCTGCCAGGATCAGAAGCCCCAGGGCCGCCACCGCCCCGAGACGGTCAGTCCGCAGAGAATCGGACACGACGCAAATCCGGTGTATCCAGCTGGCTGTCCATAAAGAAGCCCTCCAGCGCAGCATTCAGCCCCACATAGCGGTAGGGGCTCCCCACAAAGACGAAGGGCAGCTCCCGGGCCATGCGGTGCAACGCCTCTCCGTAGAGTTCACGGCGCCTCTCCGGATCGAGGGCCCGCCGAGCCTCCTCGATTGCTGCTGCCGTTTCCTCATCTTCCCAGCCCACGTAGGTCTTTTCCGTACCATACCGGGCCAGCCGGCCGTGGGGATCCAGTTTGCCCGTGTGGCCAATCACGGTCAGATCGAACTGCCCGCCCCGATAGACATCACTCAGCCAGGTTGACCAGTCTACCAGCTGGGTTCTCACGGGAAATCCCGCCTGGCGAAGCATCTCGTGATAGAGTTCTCCGGCCCGCACATGGGGTTCGAAGTTCTGGGGTAAAACGATCACCAGATCCCGATCGAAGGAGGTCCTGTCTGCTACCTCTCTGGCAAAATCCGGATCATGGCAATACAGGTCGGTAAAGTCGGCGTAGTAGGGGTTGGAAACATCCATGAAGGTTCCCACCACTTGCCCCCCGGCATAGGCGATATCCAGAGCGGCCTGCTTGTCGATCGCCGCGTTGATTCCCTGTCGCACCTCCAGCTGATCAAGGGGAGCCCTTCTGGTGTTGATCGCCAGCACCATCACCAGGGCCGAGGTCGATTCGTAGAGCTTCACCGCATCGGTATTCCGCAAAAAGGAGAGCTCCGGTTCCACCACGATATCGGCAACATCAATGCGCCCCCGCGCCAGGGCCTGGGCCATCACCGCCTGCTCGGTGATAACACGGAACTGCACGTCCTTCAGGAAGGGGGCCTCCTCCATCCAGTAGGAATCGTTGCGGGAAAGGAGTATCTCGCTGTCCCGGAGCCAGCGCTCGAAACGGAACGGACCGGTTCCCACCGGTTCCGCTCCAAAATCATGGCCCTGGGTTATGCGATCTGCCGGGAGCATGGCAGCCCACCCCGAAGCGAGGGTTGCCAGAAGCGGCGCGTGGGGCTCTGCGAGAACCAGCTCCACCCGCCAGGGCCCGTGGGGGATTACCTGATCCACCACGGCAAACTCGTGGGAGCTGGGAGAGGCGAAATCAGGATCGCGAAGACGCTCAAGCGAGGCCTTCACGTCCCGGGAGGTGAACTCCTGTCCGTCATGGAAGACGACACCCTGACGCAACTCAAAGACCCACCGCAAGCCATCGCTGGAAACCTCCCAGGACGAGGCCAGGGCGGGAACGATTTCCCCCTCCTGATCTGGTTCAACCAGAGTGTCGTAGACGCTTCGCATCGTCTGGAAAGTGAGCGTTCCCGTGGTAGCGTGAGGATCAAGGGTGTCGGGATCCCCCGAGATTCCATAGACCAGCCTGGTTCCGGGAGCTGCGTCCTCTTCTGTCCGTCCGGCAGCACCGGCCCAGGCCGGCAGCATCAAGAGCCCCGTCAAAACAGCCAGAACCACCACCGCCAGGGGAGTCTTCCCCGTTTTGCCTGCTATTCTTCCCGCCATAGTTTTCCCTCCTGCAAGGAATAGATTTCTCCACACAAATGGCGCAGCACCGCCGGATCATGGGAGATCACAACCAGCGCGATCGGCCGTGCTTCCTGAAGCCGTTCTTCCCGAAGACGCTGGAGGAGATTAAGAATCCTGGCCTGAATACTCAGATCCAGAGCCGCCACGGGTTCGTCCAGAACGAGCACGGCCGGATTCATCAGCAGTGCCCTGGCAATGGCCGCCCGCTGCCGTTGCCCTCCCGAGAGGCGCCCTGGAGTCCGTTGCAGCAGAGACGGCTCCAGCCCCACCTGGGCGATTGCCCGGGAGAGAAGAACCTTTCTTTCCCGGCGGGAACCCAACCAGGAGAGCTGCCCCGACGCTGCCAGAGCCTCACCAAGGGATATCTCCAGGGACAACCTGGGGTTGAAAGCCTGCAGGGAATCCTGAAATACCATCTGCACCGCTGCGTCGGGAAGATCCCCTGCCAGCCACCGGGCCCCCGAAAAGGAACGGTCCAGGCCAGCCAGAACGCGGGCAAGGGTGGTCTTTCCCGTTCCCGATGTTCCCTGAATGCCCGTAACGGTGCCAGGCAGAATGGTACAATCCAGATCGTTCAGCACGGACCGGACCGTTCCCCGCCAGCGGTAGGACCGGGAGATCCCCCGCAGCTCCACCACCGGCGATCCCTGGCTGATCATGGCGTGGTTCCTCTCGCGGGGTAAAAACAGCGAAACCTGTGGGTTGATCCGCCCTGCCAGGGAGGCATCTCCTGCAGGCACAATTCGGCTGCACCAGGGCATCGTCCGGCAAAGGGACATCCTCGTTGGTGCTGAGACACCTCATCTTCGGCTTTGAAGGCATCGGGCGGAATTTCGGGAAGCTTCCCGCCCCGGGTGTGGATGCCCGGGTGACACCGCACAAGAAAATCGGTATAGCGATGGCGGCTCTCGCGCAAAACGACCTCGGCAGCCCCCTCTTCCACGGCGAGCCCCCGGTACATGACCACCACCCGATCGGCGTGACCCACCAAGCCGGGCAGATCGTGAGAAACGACCACGGCAGCCATGCATCGCTGGCGGCATATTTCGGCAATGAGATGGAGGATGCGGTCCCTCGTCGCCGGATCCAGGGCACTGGTGGCCTCGTCAGCGCACAGCACCTGAGGATCCACAGCCAGGGCAATTGCGATAGCGCTGCGTTGGGCCATTCCCCCCGACATTTCGAAGGGGAAAAGCTCACCCTCTTCCCGGGAAAGCCCTACACTTTCCAGGAGTGATTCCACCAAAGGAGCAATCTTCTCCCGGGGAACCTTGCGCACCACCCGAAGAACCTCGGCAATGGAACGAAACATCCGCCACCGGGGGTTGAAGTAACTGAAAGGGTCCTGAAAGACCATTCCGCACCGCGATGAAAGCGGAAGATCGCCGGGAGATGCGGTAATACCCAGGCCGCGGGGAGGAACACCGGCGAGGGCGCGAAGGGTCAGGGTTTTTCCGCTCCCGCTCTCGCCCACCAGGGCGAGAATTTCCCCAGGCAGTATCCTCAGGTCCAGAGGACCCACCAGAAGCCGGGGGTTTTTTTCCTGAAGGGTCTCCACCCGGAGATTTCTCACCTGAATTCCCGCCGTTTTCATTACCGGCCCTCCAGACGCAACCGGGGCCACAGAAGACCCACCAGAAAATCACCCAGGGCATTCAGCAGGGGAAAGGCAAGACCAAAGACAACAATGCTGCCCTGAATGACCGGCAGATCACGCTGGACAATCGCCGTCAGGGTAAGACGGCCCACCCCGGGAAGGCCGAAGACCTGCTCTACCACGATGGCTCCGGCCAGAAGATACCCGGCCTGAATCACCAGGACCGGCAGCAAGGGAATCATTGCAAGAGGCAAAAGGTGGACCAGGAAAATTCTTCGGGGCGAGATCCCCAGAGCCCGGGCAGCCGCAGCGTGGTTTCCCCGGAGGAGATCCTTCAGGCTGGCTCTGGCCGTTCGGGAGACCACGGCCGCGTTGGAGATCCCCAGAGAGAGAGCAGGCAGCACCAGCGATCCCGGCTCCCCGGCGCCAAAGAGAGGAAACCATCCCAGACGGAAGGCGAAGAGATAAATCAGGAGCAACGCCACCCAGAACTGCGGAAAGGCAAAGGCCAGATACTCAAGAATACGCACCAGGCGCTCTCCGATCCGGCTGGCAGAACCAACCAGGGCCATCGCCAGCCCCATAAAAACGCTGGACACCAACGCTGCTCCCGCAAGAGAGAGCGTTACCGGCAAGCGCTGGGCGATCAGTTCCTCCACAGGCCTGCCCTGGATCAGGGAATCGCCCAGGCGGCCTCGGAGAAGTCCGGAAATCCAGCGGAGGTAGCGCAGATAGACCGCCTCGTCGAGCCCCATGGAGCGACGCACCGTCGCGAGGGTTGCCTCGTCGGCGTCAAGGCCCGCCACCACCGCCGCGGGATCGCCAGGTATGACCTGGAGAAGAAAGAAGGAGGCTGTGGCAACCAGAAAAACCACGGCCAGAGCGTGGAAGAGAAGCGAAAGAATCCAGCGGAAAGAACCCAACGCGTCTGTCAGCCCAGGGCGAGAACGATCCGTTCCAGCACCTTCTTTCGATCCAGAGGCTTCACGATATAATTTTTTGCGCCAATCATGAGCGAGTTTTTGACGAGGTCATTTTTACCCAGAGCGCTGATCATGATGACCCTGGCGGCTTTGTCGAAGTCGATAATTTTTTGGAGCGCCGACACGCCGTCCAGCTTGGGCATGGTTATGTCCATCGTGACCAGATCGACGGCGGGGTACAGTTCCTTGTACTTTTCCACCGCCTCTTCGCCGTTCTCTGCCGTGGCGGCGATCTCGAAACCCGCCGACGTGAGAATCTGGGTGAGCTGCTTCGCTACAAAGATCGAGTCATCGACGACCAGGACACGGTACGGCGTACCATCAGGGCGCAACCCCTCAAGCGGCTTTTCATTCATACCCGGGCACCTCTGCTTTTCATCAGGCTACGCTCCTCCCTACCGTGACTTATACCCAAAAAACCATCCCTTTGCAACCAGATACAACGGAGGGATTCTCCAGGGAGTCAGAAACAATACAAACCAGCGGGGACTACGCCACGCCGAGCAACCTGCCTGAAAGGCAACCGCCTTTTTACATATTACATCACTTGTTACATCTTTACCTGTTTTTTTACCTGTCTTTTACCTGTTTTTTACATCTGCATTTTTTACTTTTTTACACACCCCCCCGCACCCTTGGGTTACCCGGGGGATCACAGTAAATACATAGCAAGATACATGCCAACAAATGGGAAAACGAGACAAAGAAACCCATCTTATTGTCCAGGAATAAATTAAAAGGCCAGAAAAATAAATTGATCACCCCGGGTCGTCGCGGAAGACCGAAAAACACCAGGGGTCCATGCAAAATGCATGGAAAGAATCATGCATTTTGCATAGCTATGCATTCTGACCGGGGGCATTTTTCCGCAACCACCGGCTCAAAGTGGACTGAGAGACACCCAGAAGCTGGGCAGCAGCAGTCTGGTTATTGTCGCAGCGTCGAAGCGCCTCGGTAATCAGGAAACGCTCGGCCTCTGCAAGCATCGGGAAAGAGCCACTCCAGGAGAGGCGCTCCCCCTGAAACCCCTCGGGAGAAACTTCACCGGCCGCGAGGGATCGACCGCCCCCGGGGGAGACCCCGGCCCCCTCGCGAACTCCCTGATCCTCCCCGAAATCTCCCCGGACAGATTCCCCCTGAGTCGTTCGAAAGTATTCCCGGATCACCGAAAGAGGCAATTCCCCACCCCGGGCACGACTCACGGCATCGGCCACGATCGCCTGAAGCTCCCGGATATTCCCGGGATAGCCAGCCCGGGCGAGCAACCGCAGGGCATCGTCAGAGACAGCGGGAGCAGGCTCTCCCAGCTCGGCTGCTGCTTCGGCCACAAAATGATCCACCAGCAAGGGTATGTCCTCACGTCGTTCCCGCAGTGCCGGAACCCGTATGCGATGGGACACCAAGCGATAATAGAGGTCTTTGCGAAACGTTCCCTGATGTTGCCGTTCCAGAAGATCGGCGTTGGTGGCTGCCACAATCCTGATTGAGGCCTGGCGGGGCTCGTCTGATCCCAGCGGATAGTACTCACCCTCCTGGATCAGGCGCAGGAGCTTTACCTGGCTCAGGGGCTCCAGATCACCGATCTCGTCAAGAAAGAGCGTCCCCCCCTGGGCCCGTTCGACCAAACCGCCCCGGGAGCGATCTGCACCTGTAAAGGCCCCCCGGAGATGCCCGAAGAGGGTATCCGAGAAAAGAACATCGTCCAGACCGGCCACGTTCACCGCCACAAAAGGCCCCTCCCGATCCCCCGCCTGGTGGATCGCTCGGGCCAGTAGTTCTTTTCCCGTTCCGCTCTCGCCGGTGATAAGCACCGCCTTGGGGCTGGGAGCGATTGCCTCAATATACTGAAAGATCGCCTGCATCCGGGGCGAGCGCGTGATGATCCCGGAAAATACTCCCGGTTCCCGGGGGCCGGCGACCTCTTCAGGGGGCTCCTCGCCAAAGAGGGTCAGCCGCTTCTCCAGCTCCCGAACCCGCAGAGCGTGATTCACCGCGCTGGCAAGGCGATGACGGTCCACCGGCTTTGTCATGAAATCGAAGGCTCCAATCTTCATGCACCGCACCGCCGCATCGATGGTGTCATCCGAGGTAAGAACGATCACCGGTATATCGGGGAAGTCCTGAACCATCTGTTGAAGCACCTCGAAACCCGACCGTTTCGGCATAAACAGGTCCAGAAGCATCACTGCCACGGAACGGGTCTTCACCATCTCCAGAGCCTCCAGCGATTCGCTGCAGAGCTCCACATTTCCAAAGCCGTTGGCCTGGAGAATTCTTTGAATAATCTGCAGCGCCACGGGATCATCATCGACAAGCAAAATGGCTGGACTGGTACTTTTCATAGGCTCCCCACGTCTATACTATCGGTTCTCCAAGGTAGTATCTTACCCCCATGAATCAGGAAGACCGAATCTCCTTTCTTTCGCCGCCCCGAGGGGCTGCCCCCCTCCCTCCAGGACCTGTGCGATACTGGATGCAGGCAGCAATCCGCACCCGATACAACCACGCCCTGGAATACGCAATACACCTGGCAAACCACCGAAAAGTTTCCCTGGAGGTGTTTTTCGTCCTTACCTGGAACTATCCCCAGGCCTCCCGGCGGCATTACCAGTTTCTTCTGGAGGGGCTTGCCGATGTACAAGCAAACCTTTCCAGCCGGGGAATCCCCTTTGTTCTGCACCAGGGGGACCCTCCCGGAGTGGCCCTGCGCCTGGCCGGAGAGAGTTCTTCCATCGTTACCGACCGGGGATACACCCGGATACAGCGCGGCTGGCGGGACGAACTGGCCCGGCAGGCCCCCTGCCCGGTTATTCAGGTTGACACCAACGTGGTTGTCCCGGTGGAGACAGCCAGCGTGAAAGAGGAGTACAGCGCCGCCACCTTCCGGCCGCGCATAACGCGGCAGAGAGACACCTTTCTTCAACCACTCTCTCCGGTTCCTTACTGGAACAGCCGGGGACCTCTGGCTCCTGCCGCAGCGCTACCCCCGGCAGATTCCGTTCCCGGCGAGCCCCTGGAAGAGGCGCTCCCCGGCGGCGAGGACGCAGCAGCCCGGGAACTTACCCGTTTCCTGGAAGAACGCCTTTCCCGCTACAGCGAACTCAGGAACGTTCCCGACCGGGACTGGACCTCCCGCATGAGCGCGTACCTTCACTTTGGCCAGATATCTCCCCTGGAGATCGCCTTGAGAGCGGTTGATTATCACGAAGCGGTCCTGGAACCGGGAGACGCCTCGGGAGTAGAGACCCTTCTGGAAGAACTTATTGTCCGCCGGGAGCTGGCGATAAACTACACCTTCTATAACCCCCACTACGACTCCTACCAGGGCCTTCCCCAATGGGCCCGCACCACCCTGGAAGAACACCGTGACGATCGGCGTCCCTGGACCTACTCGTACCGCCAGCTGGAAGCAGGCGAGACCCACGACCCCTACTGGAACGCGGCACAGCACCAGATGCTCCGTTCCGGCAGGATCCATGGGTATATGCGAATGTATTGGGGTAAAAAAATTCTCGAGTGGTCCCCCGATCCCGAAGAAGCCTTCTCCCGGGCAATTACCCTGAATGATACCTACCAGCTCGATGGCCGGGATCCCAACGGCTACGCCGGTGTGGCCTGGTGCTTCGGAAAACACGACCGCCCCTGGAAGGAGCGGCCCGTCTTCGGCAAAGTTCGTTACATGAACGACCGCGGTCTGGAGCGAAAGTTCAAGGAGATCAGCCGCTATACCCGGCGCTGGACCTCGTAAGCCAGCAGAAATCATAGGGTTCCAGGCGAAGGGGCACACCGAAAACCCGTCCCCGGTGGGCAATATCCACAGCCCCCGGGCCAAGACCTGCCGGCAGAAGCGTTTCCTCGCCTACCTGCTGGACGGCCCTGGAACAGTTCATCAGGACCAGCACGGTCTCTCCTCCAGAGCCGGTCCGGACATACGAAAGAACATGGGGATTCCCCTGGCGGATCACCTCGGGCACCGAGGCGCTTCGCAACGCCGCCGTGGAGCGCCTCACCGCCAGCAGACGCTGCAGTTCATGAAAAATCCTGTGCGCCACCGTTCCCTCTCGAAGCCGCCCGACCCGATCCTCCCGGTGTATCCAGGGGCGATGAACCCAGCGGTTATCCCCCGCCAGATGGGGCTCGTCAGCAAAGGAATAGTCGTTACAGAGGCCCAGCTCATCACCGGCGTAGACGATGGGCACCCCCCCCAGGGAAAAGATTACCCCGTGAAGCGCCACCTGAAGGGCCAGGGCTTCTTCAAGCAACGCCGGATCATCCAACTCCAGAGCGGCCTCGATTCCTGCAAGACTCGCCGTGGTACCACTGATCCGGGCATCGCCGTTGCGGGGATTATACATGAACCGCAACCCCCTGGCGGGAGAGCCGGGAAACTCGCCGGTGAAGTAGCGAACCATGAAATCCCGGTGAGCCCGGGGGTCCCAGCCCTGGTCCCGCAGATGGTGGTCGTCGTAGCCCAGGCCGATGTCGTCGTGGCAGCGCACGTAATTCAGCCAGGCCGTATCCCCGGGCGGGTGAGGGAGCTCCCGGAGCCCCCGCTGAAGCAGCGCGCTCCGACCCGTTGCGACGGCATCCCACAAAAGCACCATGAGTGAGGCGTTATAGGCCAGCTCGCACTCCCGGCCAGCCCACTCCTCCTCGCCAAAGTACCGGGCGATCTCCCGGGGCTGGACGATCGCCTCGGCGATAAAGACCAGGCCGGGAGCCGCGATGCGGGCGCAAACGTTCAGGAGTCTCAGCAACAGGTGTGCCTCGGGCAGGTTCTGGCAGGAGGTGCCCAGGCGCTTCCAGAGATACGGCACCGCATCGAGACGCAGGATATCCACCCCCTGGTTCGCCAGATCAAGGAGAATCCCCACCATCTCCCGGGTCACCCGGGGGTTGGCATAGTTCAGATCCCACTGGTACCGGTGAAAAACGGTCATGACCCAGCGGTTCATCTCGGGGATCCAGGTGAAGTTTCCCGGAGCGGTCTCGGGGAAGACCTCGGCCATGGTCTCGTCAAAGCGATCGGGGATCTCCCGATCGAGGTAGGTGAAATAATACCCCTGATAGCACCCCTCACCGGCCCGGGCCGCCTGCGCCCAGGGGTGTTCGTCGCTGGTGTGGTTCAGAACGTAATCCAGGGCGAGAACCATACCCCGCTGATGAAGCTCGCAGGAGAGCTTTCGCAGGTCCTCCATGGTGCCCAGGTCCTCCTGGACGCCACCATAATCGGAGACGGCATAGCCGCCATCGTTATGATCCCGGGGTGTTTTCAGAAGGGGCATGAGGTGAAGCATGTTCACTCCCAGATCCTGGAAATAATCGAGTTCTTCCGTAACTCCCGGTATGGTCCGGGCAAAGCGGTCCACGTAGAGTTGAATCCCTGCCAGATCACCCTGACGGTACCAGTCCGCCCGGGAAACCCGCTCCCGATCAATCTGGCGAAGCCGGGAATCCCGGTCCTGCCGCTTCTGCCACAGGAGCAGGCAGAACGATTCCACAAGCTCCCGGATACCACCGGAAGCACCATAAAGACGCGAGACAAGGCGATACAGGTCGGCGTAGTGCGAGGCCAGGCGCAGGGAAAACTCCCGATCCTCCTCAATCTGCGGATTTTTCTCGAGGAACCGGGAGAAATCGGCCTCGGCCCTCCGCGGAAAGGGTCTTCTCATGGCAGGAACACTCACTTTCTCTCACCAGGACGATTCGGCCCCGACGAGTATTCTCTTGGGGGGAAACCGTAGTGCAGGAGGCCGGTCTTCTGCAAGATACCCCGAACAAGGGCAGATTGCAGCCAGTCCTGCCGGCGGGTTCACCGGGAAAAGTGGATGATCTCGTCCTGAAAGGCTATCTGCACCAGAGGATGAGCGTTCAGCTCCTCCAGGAGGGTCGAGCCCCGTTCCCCGGAAGAAACCTCTGCCCGCAGGAGAACCCCCCGGGACACAAAGGATATCCCCCGTTGCTGCGAGAGCTCGCGCCCCAGCCGGTCCAGCTCCTGCGAATCCTGAAGGATCTCCCGGACAGGGACCACCACAACCCGGGGAACCCCCTCCTCGTTCCAGAGAAGATCCTCCGGAGCAGGAGAGAACCCGGGGTCGGTCCCGGCAACGCTACGGGTGCTCAAACGAAGCGAGGGACTCCCCTCCCCGGCTGCCTGAACAACGGCTGCACCGGCATCGACCAGGCCGAAACCGAACTGGTCGTTCCGGCCGGGACTTCCCAGATCCCGGGCCGTTTCCTGGAGGATCTGCCGGATTTGCTCCGCCGAAAGGCGGGGATTCACCGCACGCATCAGGGCTGCCACGGCGCTCACCAGAGGAGCGGCCATGGAAGTACCAGACATGGCTTTGTAGAGATTTTCCGGCGTTCCCTCACCAGGAACGGTACTGACAAGGTTTTCCCCCGGAGCCACCAGCTCCAGGTCTTCACCGTAATGGGAAAAACTGGCCCGGTTATCGTCCCGGTCAAGAGCTCCCACGGCGACCACCTCGGGAAACCGGGCCGGATAATCAACCCGGGACAGGCCGCCCGCCGGGTTGTTTCCCGCAGCAGCCACAAGAACCACATCCTTCTCAGCGGCAAAACGGATCGCCCCGTGGAGAGCTTCCCGGGACGTTCCCCAAAGAGAGGCTATGCCCAAGCTCAGGTTGATCACCCCCGCCGGGCGGGCCGGCCTGGCCCCAGAAGCCCCCGGGCGGCCGCCGGCGGCGTAATAGATCCCCTCCACCAAATCGCTCAGGGAGCCCTCGCCCGTTTCGGAGAGAACCGTCACGGGCAAAAGGGGCACCAGGACCCGACGGTACCCGTTAAAGGCGGCCCCCACTACCCCTTTCTCGTTGCCCCCCAGGGCACCGGCAAGGCCGGCCACGTGGGTGCCGTGATCATGAGGATCAGCAGATGGATCATCCCCGAGGAAGACCGCACCCTCCTCGCTGATAACAGCATGGAGATCCTCGTGGTCCTGATCGAGGGCGCTGTCCACCACGGCCAGGACCACCGGAGAAACCCGACCGAGCGCCTCCCGCTCTGCCACCAGCCGCCACGCCCGGGGAGCGTTGATCCGGTCCAGGTGCCAGAGCTCCCCCTGCTTATACCGAACTTCATCGGGCTCCACCGAAACAGGCGTTCCCGAAAACTGATCACCCGCAGAAAAAGGGAGGTCCCGGCACCCGCCGATCCCGGGAAGAAGCAACACGAGGAAGATCCATGGAAGCAGAGCCTGGGCGGGGCGATCAGGATTCAGTCTCACCCCTTTAATATACGACGCAGGAAGGGACCGAACACCCCCCGGAGGGGCTAATTCTCCAGAATCGTGATCTCCACGCGGCGGTTTCGGCGCCGCCCCTGGGGAGTATCCTCGGAGGATATCGGATTCCGGGCGCCCTTGCCCTGGTACAACAGTTGTTCCCGGGTTCGAACCCCCCGGCCCAGGAGAAACTGCCCCACCGCCTGGGCACGCTCTTCGCTCAATCGCTGACGCCCCTCTTCGGTACCGGCACGGGCGGTATGGCCCGTGATAAGCACATCCCGATCGGGGTGGTCCTTGAGGATCTCCGCCAACCATTCAAGTTTTTCCAACTCCGAATCCATAATCTCTGCCGAGTCGGGAGCAAACCGGATGTCCTCCAGGGAGATCGTCACCCCCTGCTGATCGGAGCGAACCGTGGTGTCCCTCACGTTTCGATCGCGCATCGATTGCTCGATATCGTCACGAAGACGGTCCCGTTCCAGAGGGGGCGCGTCCAGGACCCGCCCATCGGCAACTCCCCGCAGCTCCACTCTGGTCCCGTCTGCAAACTGAATAAAATGGGTGTAATCCTCTTCGTAATAATGGGGTCGTCCCGCCACCTCATCCCAGAGGAGCCGCTGGCTAAACTGGCCCGTCATGAGGCGAAGTTCCCGGGCCTCGGCGGTCTCCCGGGAGGGTCGAAAAAAAACGCTGTACCGAATAAGCACCTCGGGAAAAGAGGCGCCCTCGAACTCCCGCATGCCCTGGTAGGTATAGGAAACGCGAATGGGCAAAACCAGGGGATCCGAAACCCCCAGGCCCTCCCGAAAATCGTAGACCTCCTGTCCGGGCATCTCCCAGGTCTCGCCCGGCAGAACCGCTCCCTCGGGAAAGGAAGGAACATCCCGCACCTGGGGGATGAAGGAGGAAGCAGGCACCTCCTGCGGTCCCAGGGGATGCTGGATAAAGGAGACCTCCTCTTCCCGGTCCATGGCAAAGATGGAGGTTCCCAGGTCGGTCTCCTCGGAGATCTGGTAGTGTCCGTGGACCCGCCAATCCTCCTCCAGACGAACCCGGAGGCGAGTGAGAATTTCTGTCGTGCCGAGAGATTCACCGTTCAGAAAAATCTCCTGGCGATTTACACCCACAATGCGATACTGCTCGCCTGGCCGGTGGGCGTAGCGAAACAGGCGCGCTTCCTCAGCGGCCAGAACCGCCGATCCTGTCCATCCAAGGACCAGAATCACCCAGACAACCCGGGAAAATCGAGAGACCATCATACATCTAACGGTCGGCTTCAGGGCTGCCTTTCTTGATGGACCTGACCAGGGTTTTCTGCAAAGCCCCCTCTGGTGACCACCTGACAGGGCTCATAGCTGCTCATATGACAGCCCTCCTGGCAGTACACCTGTCAGGAGACAGCCCTCGGGGCCGTGCAATTCTTGACAAAGCCTGCGCTAGACACATACCATGCCATCGGTGAACGTTGCAGAGGCGCATACATTACCATGGATCGGCGGTCGTGCCGCAGTACTCACCGCTCCCGAGGGTGAGTCAGAGCAGGTACTCCCGGCGCTCCTGCCCCGAAGGACTCGCTGGAGTCTTCGGGACAAGTTCGTTCTTGTTCTCTCCCGAGATGAGGAGTGGCTGAGGAAGGCCCGGACCCTGATCGAGACACCCGCTGGAAATCCCCAAGGGAGACCCGGCGAGGTTTCCCGGTCATCACCGGAGATTTCCTTTGCCACACCCGGGATGATCATTGACGGAGTCCGCCGCCAGGAGGTCGATCTTTCCGGGATCACCCACCTTGTAGCGCATGTGCCTCCCGACGAAGAGATATCGTTTTCTGCCGATGTGGGGTTTATCATCTCCCGCATTCGCCGCCGCCCCCGGACGGTCCTGATCGCCGAAAAACCCCTGGCGGAAGAGGCCCGCCGTCGGCTGCCGTACCACCGGTGGAACGCTCTCGATCTTCACCGATTACATCGACCCCCGAAAGGAAGTGCCCCTATGGCGAGATACAAAAACATCAGAAACCCCGAAGAACTTCAGCAGACGGTCAAGGCGATCATCCAGGACATCCATGACGAGGCTGACCCCCTCGAGATGAACGATTACCGCCGGTTTATCAAGAAAAACGTCTCCATTTTCAACCGGGCCTATTTCACGGCATGGCTCCTGAAGCAGCTCACCGAATCAGGCCGCGGAGGCTATCAGCCCCGGACACGCCCCGCCCAACCGAGACGGACCAAAGGGGCCGAGAAGGCCAGCGCCAAGTTCGTCGAGAGCCAGGATGGAGGCGACCCCATCGAGGGAGACACCCAAACCCTCTTTGTGAGCATCGGCAAAAACCGCAGGGTCTTCCCCAAGGACTTTATCGCTCTCCTCACGGAAATCGACGGCATAACAGGCGAGCAAATCGGCCAGATAAAGATCCTCGACAGCTACTCCTTTGTAGAGGTCAATACCGATGTTGCCGATCGTGTAATCTCCCAGTGTAACGGCCTGGAGTACCGGGGCCGAAAACTAACGGTCAACTACGCCCGAAGCAAGAAATGATGATCCCGCCAGAGATATCAGCCTCCAGGGATATCAGCTTCGGAACATTCGGCTAGGGAGCAAAGAGCGTGATCGCCAGCACCAGGGCGATCACGCCGCTGTTTATCCCCACCCCCAGAGCCAGAATACTCACCGCCCCCAGCTCCCGAAGCCACACCCAGGCACCCACCCGGGCCGAGACCTCCTCAAACCCGCAAAAACGGGAGGCATCACGGATTGCCCGTCGGCGTCGCGCCTCCTCCCAGACCTTCCGGTACAGGTAGTACCCTCCCGCTCCGGGAGGCATCAAAGGCGTAAGGGGAACCAGGGCAAGAACAATTGCAAACCGGGCGGCTTCCGGCGCCACCGGCAGAGCCGCCAGAGCTACCAGCAGCTGAGCCAGAAACCCTCCCGTGAGCGCACCAGGTGTCACGGCGTTCCAGTATTCGTTGCGTTGTCGCCCCGCCCAGATCACCCGTTTTAAAAGCCCCTGGGGGGAACCTTCGTACATTATTATCAGAGGGAAGATCCCCTGCCGTTGACGAAACACCATTTGCCCCGATTCCTGCCGGGCAATGCCGGCAACATAGAACTGGGTTCCTTCGGCGAGGGCCAGCATTTCGTGCCAGAATACCGCCTTGGGAGGTTCTTTCGGTCGCCGGGCGCCACGACCCCGACCGGGAAACAGAAACAGGGGGGTATCTTCCACAACGACCCCCACCGAACCGGCTCCGGAATCGAGCCACAGAAGGTCTTCACCCTGAAGCGATTCCAGCCGCCCAAAGAGCTGATACCACCCCTCCTGGTGAGTGTCGCTCAGGAGCAAGGGGAGAGACGCGCCACGAGAAACGGCATGCCGAAACCGTCGCCACCGCCGCCGAACCCAAAATGCCCCCGCCCCCGGGAGAAGAAGATAGAAGAAAAGCGCCGTGAGGGCGGCGAGAATCGCATATTGGCTGGCCATCACCGTTGAATCCTCCTCGCTATTTTGCTACCTTGAGGCATCATGCTCACACATCGCGTTATCGTCGGGTCCATGTTTACCAATACCTACATTGTCGCCACGGGAAAGAAGGAGTGTCTTCTGATCGATCCCGGGGCTGAAGGCGCTACGATCATCAAACGTCTGGAGGTGATGAATCTTGTGCCCAAGGCAATTGTATTTACCCACGGCCACATTGACCATACCTCGGCGACCGCAACAATCCTGCAGCACTATGCCGAACGGGGCCACGAAATTTCCCTGGGGATTCATCAGGATGACCGTCCCTTTCTCGGCGCTGACGGCCACCAACGCAACCAGGATCTCTTTTCGCACTTTGGAGAACTCGCCCTGGAAGCCTTTGACAGCTTTGAACAGGAGGTACCCGAGGCGGAGTTTTGCTTCTCTGAAGGGGATCACATTCTGGATACCGATCTGGTGGTGCTCCACACGCCGGGCCACAGCCCGGGCAGCAGCTGCTTCTACAGCGAACCCCGGGGAATTCTTTTTACGGGGGACACCCTCTTTTTTAATACAATCGGCCGAACAGACCTTCCCGGAGGTGATCAGGATCAGGTCCTCAAGGCTGTGACGGAGCGCCTCTTTGAACTCCCCCCGGAGACACGGGTCTTCCCTGGCCACGGTCCCCTGACAACAATAGAGCGGGAGGCCCAGAATAACCCCCTGGAAAGCAAGGGCGCCACGATCTGATCCGATGGCCCCGGCTCACGCGCTTATATCGACGAGGAATCCCTGGGCCAGGTCCGGAACGAGCGACCTGCCCTCAATGCCCCGAAGGAACTCCTCGGTCATCTCCGACAAGAGTTTCTCCTGTCGCTCAAGAGAATCGGTTATGTCCATGTCCTGGGCAAGAACCGCCTCCTGAGATCCCCGAATCCGGGTGATCAGCGCATCCAGAGCCCTGAGCCGCGAGAGCGGGTGGCCCTGATGGCCCTGAAGGGGGGGGATGCCCCGCACGTGTTCCAGGCGGGTATACATTGAGCCCGTTACAGGGATCGAGACCGGATGAGACCGCAGGCTGGCCCGTACCAGATCGGTCAGCGGAACCGTGCCGTTGCGAACCTGCGCCGCCTGCGCGGTGGTGTGAGCAAGAGCCTGTGAAGTATCCATACCACGCCTCCCTGATATATATATCGGAAGAGACGCGGCCTCAATTTAGCCTGATCCCTCGGGACCAGCCCGTTTCTTTGTGTACCGGCCAGGCAATCTGCAGACACCATCGGTGTCTGCGGAAGCTTACCGGTTTCTGCGTTCGATCTCGCTCTGGTATTCCACGCGATAGAGCGCATAGGGGATCGCTTCAAGACGCTCCCGGGGAATGGGCTTTCCGCTCTTGAGGCAGAGACCGTATTTCCCGCTGTCGATTCGTGCCAGAGCCGACTCGATCAGCCGGAGCTTCTTTAATTCCTGATCGCCCAGGGCACTGAGAATCTTTTTATCAATATCATTGCTTGCAACATCAACCAGATCCTTGGTATCGCTTGAACCAGCCATCGCCCGGAACTCTTCGTCTTCCGTAACTAACTGGTGCAGAATCTCGGACCTCATAGTCTCGAGCCGTTTTTTCATTGTTGCGACAAACACTTGGTCCATGGGAGCCCTCCTGGAATCTAAACGACAAAGTCCGATGAAATATAAGTATGGAGCAAAAAAAGTCAAGACCTTCTCGATCAATCCCGGGCCAGCCACATTGACACGGCCCCGAAAAGCGCCTACCATGGGTCCAGTTCGTATCTCGTTCGCCGAGAGCAAATTATAGAAAAGAATACAGGCAAGGAGTTGCTGTGGCAAAAGAAGAAGCCATTGAGGTAGAAGGAGTTGTCAAGGAATCGCTCCCCAACACCATGTTCCGGGTTGAGCTGAAGAACGGTCATGTCATCCTCACCCACCTTTCAGGCAAGATGCGCAAGCACTACATCAGAATTGTACCGGGAGACCGTGTAAAAGTCGCACTCTCGCCTTACGACCTCACCCGAGGCCGGATCATTTATCGCGAACGCTGACGGACGATCGCCCAGGTTGCACCCGTACCGCCCTCCTGAGCAGAGGGGGTTCCCGTGGCACCCACCGACCGATCGGCCTCCAAATAGCCCTGAACAAGACGTCGGAGCACCCCGCCTGTCTCTCCGTGTGTTCCCTTTCCGTGGATTATCAGCACTTTCCTGATCCCTTCGGCCCGGGCGGTCGCCAAGAAACGCCCCAGCGAGAGCCGGGCCTCTTCCTGGGTCATTCCGTGGAGATCCAGTGTTCGCTCAACCGGAAGACGCCGTGGAGCAAGCCGTTGTCGCAGATCCTCTTCCTCATCCATGTCCTTCATGCCTGTCGCCGATGCGCAGGGGGGATACCGCTGAAGGTACAGTTCCATGGGGTCAGGCTTCATCGTCTGCTCCTAAACGCCATATATCCAGTTTTGGGACCCACCCGGATAGTCCGGATCCGGTCCGTATAAGATAAAATTGATCGTAGGATAATTCAATCTTTACCGGTTGGGCCGGCTGGATTTCCACCCAGGGGTCGGCCGATTCATCGGGAATGCGACGGACCGCCACGGTTGCCGTGGCCACCCCTTCAGGGGCCTTCTCTGCCCCCAAAGACCAGACAAGCCCCGCCAGGATAAATACACCGGCCATGAGCAGACTCACCAGACCGATCGACCTCCCCAGGGATGACCGCTTCAGCAGGAGCATCCAGAAGAGGGTCCATACCGCAAAAAGCGCGAGAAAGAAGAAATCCGGCCGTACCGCCGCAGGGAGTTCCAGCTGGTCGGGAATATCAAAATAGAGGCTGGCCTCCTGCAAGGCCTCGCGGAATGCGCTTTTTTCGGGAGCAAGACGGGCTGCACGGCGAAGGTGGTACACCGTCGCGAGGGCGTTATCGGCCTGAAGGGCCAGAACGCCTCTGTTGAAATGCAGGCCTGCGTGGTTGGGATGGTCCTGAAGCTCAAGATCGTAGAGAACACCCGCCACATCGGCCTTACCCTGGGAGAGGAGCTCTTCAGCGCGAAGGAGGCGCCGTTGGTTCAGCAGGGGAACGATGGTTCCTGCCGAAAGAAAGAGAAACCCGCCCAGAACCAGGGAGATCGCCCCCGTTCGGGATACTCCCCGCCCCTTCCCCCCACCACTCGAGCGAACCGAGAGGAGCCGGACGACTGCAAATACCAGAGGACCCAGAAGAAAGAAAAAAAAGGGCCAGACCAGATCTCTCAGGCGATACCATCGAGGTTGCTGCAGCTCCGCCAGAGAGAGCAGATTCAATTCGGGGGACTCCCGGTCGCCAACTCGCTCTTCAGACTCCGAGAGCAACTCCAGAAAAAAGGTCCGGGGAGAGACGGTGTGAACCACGGCAGTTTCAGGATCGAGGTACGAGAAGGCGCTCACCGTGATAGAGCCACGGCCTTCTTCCTCCAGCGGCTGGAACCGGAGTGTTCTGGTCCGGGTTCCCCGGTAGCCCAGTAGCGACTCGGTGTCGGGGAGAACATCACTGGAATCATTCTCGTCCACCTCGGAGAGCCCCACGAGAGAAACCCGGGGGAAATCCAGGACCAGCAGGTTCCCCTCCCCCTCAATATGCATGACCAGCTCTCCCGTCTCGCCCTCCCGCAGAAGCTCCCTGTCCAGGGAAAGGGAATAATCAAAGCGTCCCACCGCTCCCGTGAGGTCAACGGCGGGAGGCAAGGGCTCCACGGGAATCTCCAGAGCCGTTGTATGGGCTGTTACCGCCAGAGCTTCCACAGAGGCGGCTGGAAGGACGACCTGGCCTGACGAGGTCGGTGTGAAAAGGAAGACCGCCACGGGAATGGTGAAGAGTTCTACCCCCGCCACGGACTGGGTTACGACGCGCCCCACACCGCTGATCTCCTCAAAGAGTCCTGTTTGAGGAGGACGGACGTTGATCGACTCAGGGTAGGTAAAGGAATCGATCCCGGTTATCTCCAGCACAACCGGCACGCTTTGCCCCTGAAAGACGCGATCCTGAAGGAGTCGCCACCGTGCGCCGAAGGGGACCGATGCTCCTCGCGAGGGGGCCGCCTCCACAAGCAGGGGGGGCACAAACCAGGGGCCCTGGTCGGTCTCGATCATGACGGAATCGATGATAAAGCGCCCGGCCTGGCGGGCTATCATCTCCAAACGCACCTCCACAACACCGTCGGGACGGGAAATCAGCACAGGTATCTCCTGAACATCTATCCCCGGGGGAAGCTCCGGAAGAACGAGCCGCACTTCTTCAGGAGAAACCTGATCGAGAAAGACCTGGGCAGAAAAACGCTCCCCCAAAACGACCTCGTAGCGCCGGGGGCCGCTCACGGTAAGAATTCGCTCGTCCTGAACTCCGGGAAACCCCAGGATCTGTTCCTGGGCAGAGCTATCCCCCTTCGGAACAACCACCCCCGAGAGAAACAGTACCAGAAGAAAATACCCCACCCCTCGCCGCAAGGAGATCACCAATCCTGAACGTCCGGCGATACTCGGGTTTCCTGATTTGCCCGCCATCGTTGCTCCTCTCTGCGCTTGATGTAGTCCAGCATCCGGTTGGTTCCGGCACCGCCCGGAGAGATCCCCGAGGCGGGACCGGCCCGTTCCGTCAACCCGCCCGCACCGGTGAGGTCCGCCTCAGCGCTGAGACGCTCCAGGGTGAGCTCAAAGTTTTGTTTTGCCGCGACACTCGAGGGGTTCACCTCCAGCGCAATGCGGAACTGACGCCGGGCCTCGCGGTATCGCCCTTGTTCGAAATAGTAAACCCCGCTGTTGAAGCTTGCCCCGAAGAGCAGTTCCCGACTGTCGCTCTCCCGGGAAGAATCCCAGCGTTCCAAAGCGGCCTCGGATTCTCCCAGGTAGTGATAGACGTTGCCCAGGTTATAGGAAAGCCAGGGGCTGTATTCTGCCGACTCCTGGGCCCGCAGATAGCTGACAATGGCCGCTTGATACTCTCCACGGCTTACACTGTAGTTCCCTCCCAGGGCAAGGATGTGAGGCCGATGAATGTTGCAGCCCGGCAAGGAGAAGATAACCACCACTACAACCACCAGGGCTCTTGCATGTTTCACAGAAGATCCCTCCACCGAAAACTCTGAACAAGAATCATTACCACGAGTAATCCCAGAGCAGCCAGGACAAAGAGGTGATAGCGGTCCACCGAAACCTGCCGGAACAGAACCGACACGCCCTCACCGCTCAGGTGTTCCAAATCCTGGACCAGGCGATTCACGATGGTAGTCTCGGAAATTGAATAGGCCTTCCCCCCCGTAACCGAGGCGATCTCCTCCATTCGCCGGGAATTCACCCCCACAATGACAGGATCGCCATGGCCGTCACGGAGAACCCCTCCATCGGTGGCAGGAATCGTGCCACCCGCAGGCGTTCCCGTGAGAACGGTAAAAACCGGGGTACCCCGATCGCGGAGATCTTCCAGAACCTGTCGACTGACCCCCAGATCGTGCCCTCCATCGCTGAAGAGCAAAATCACCCGATGCCGGGGGGTCCCCCCGGGGAAGAGATCTGCCGCCGCAGGAAGGGCTTCGTTCAAATCCGTTCCGGGGCTGGTAACCAGGGAGGGCGAGAGGTAGCTGATCGCCAGATCGAACGCTGCAGGATCCCCCGTGAGAGGAACCAGCACCGAGGACCCTCCCTTGAAAACAACAATACCCTTGGATGCCTCGGGAAAGCGCGAGGCCACCGACCGGGCCACTTCCCTGGTTCGAGCCAGCCGGGAAGGCAACACGTCTTCCACAAGCATGCTGTTGGAAACATCCACCAGGAAAACCAGTTCAAGGCCACGGCGTTCTTCCTCCACCGAGCGGCTTCCCCACTGAGGCCCCCCCAGGGAGACCACCAGCAGCGCCAGCGCCATGGTAAAAAGGACCGCTGAAATGAAGTTCTTCAGGACAAGTATTTCCAGAGCATCCTGGAGCAGCTTGCCCCCCAGATAGGCCGTCAGAGCCTCGCGGGAACGCCAGGCCGCAAAGAGCAGAAGTCCCATCACCAGAGGAACCCCCAGGAGAAGCCACAGATACACCGGATACAGAAAGGTCATGGAGCACTCCCGATGAGAAGACGCCGCAGAAACACATCCAGCACCAGAAGGATCACTGCCACAAGCAGCAGAATCTGGTGTTGGGGATGACGGTGAACCTGAACCCGCACACGGCGCTCCGAGGTTTCAACTGTCCCGATCGCGTTGAAGACCGCCTCGAGGGATCCTCCGCTGGAGGCAGAAAAAAACCGCCCCCCCGTCAGCTCGGCAATCCGGCGAAGCGATTCGGGATCATAGCCCTCCCGCACCGTACCGCGGTAGGTTCTGCCATCCTCGGGGTGCCGGAATTCGATTTCGGCCTCTCCCTCGCTGCCTACACCGATGGTATGAATACGAATTCCCGAACGGCCCGCCACCTCGGCAGCCGCTTCGGGAGATATCTCACCGGCGTTGTTTACGCCATCGGTAAGAAGGATAATCACCTGTTCCTGGCCGTCAGAACCGTAGAGATGAAGCGATGCCAGAGCCAGGGCCATTCCGATGGCAGTACCGTCACCGTACTCCATGAGGGAGGCCTCTTCGAGGGAGGAAATTACCAGATCGTGGTTCAGTGTGGGAGGAACCCGCAGGGCAGCCTCCAGGGAAAAGGCCACCAGGCCGATCTGATCGTTTTCACGCTGCTCCACAAAGCGGCGGGCCACGGACCGTGCGGCTTCGAGACGGTTCACGGGCTGCACATCCCGGGCTGCCATGGTGGGAGATACATCCAGAACCAGCATAATATCCAGTCCCCGGGTCAGAAAAATCCGCTCTCGCACCGTTTTCGTCGGCCCCGCCAGGGCGATCACCAGAAGAACCAGCGCGGTCCAGAAACAGAGATGCCCCAGCCGCATGAACACCACCCGCCCCGTCAGAGGAGCACGAAAGCCCTCACCACCGGAGAAGGTAAACGGGAAGATCATCCGGCTTCCCCGACCGCACCAGAAATGGCGCAGGTAGACCAGAACCGGAAGAACCAGGAGCAAGAGCAGATATCCCGGTCGGTCAAGAACCCACACGGGGCCCCTCCTTTCCCGGGTTACGACGTTCCCGGTAAACCCGGCTGGCCAGATCCCGCAACCGCTCCAGATCACCCTGCCGGTCCTCCATTGTCACAGGATGATCGGCAAACTTTACCAGATCACCGAAGCGAAACATCTCCATAAGGGGCTCCCGGACCTCCGGGGGCACCCCCGCCTGCTCCAGTCTCCCGTTCATCTCACCCGTGGTGGCCGCCCGGAGGGGTGCAGAAAAATGGCTTGCAAAGAAGACCCGGGCCTCATCGAGGAGGCGGATGTAGTATTCCTTTCCATCGATCTGGGTGAGATCGGCCTGGAGCGTTCGAAGATTTCGCGAAATCCTGCGGTACGGGCGGTTCTCGCGGTACCTTTGAACCAGGAGTCGCAGCCACCGGCGCAGCCCCTTGCCCGTCACCAGAATCAGCAGGGGAATCAGGATCACCGCCGAGAGCCCCAGAGCGATCAGCAAATGCGTGCCGGGCAACACAAGCGGGTCCCGAATGGGGGCAAGTTCGCCGGCCCCATCCTGAAGAAGGGAAGAGACCAGAACACTGATCCCCGAGAGCTCCAGAGCTCCCAGCCCGAGGGGGGGGAGCTGTCGGGTTCCGGTGAAAAACGGCTGAAAGACGATGCGGGCCTCAAAGCCGTCGGCACGGTGTACGATCGCCACGGAGTGAATCGTTACGGCCTCCGACGAGGGAAGAGGATCCGGCACGGTCAGATTGAGGGTCTCGCTCGTCCTCACCACCACCCGGGCCTCAACCATGTCTCCCACGTAGAAGGTCTGGGGCAAAAAGACAACCTCGGCGATCGCCTGGGAGGCGCTTGTCGGGGACGATGGTGTCTGGGCACAGAGGGCTCCCGACCCGGCGCACAGAAGCGCCAAAAGAGCCAGAAAGACCGGGAGGCGCACTCCAGAGGCAAGACCGCTCCACCGTCGTCCCCCCTCGTGTCCGGGCGGCAGCCTGTTGCTGGATGTTGACTCACCAACAATCACGTCGTCCCCCTTCGTGTCCGGGCGGCAGACCTGTTGGAGTGAAGGGTTTCATCGCCCCACACTCCTTCGCCGGAAGAAGGAGATCAACCGGTCCGCCACGTTATCCACAGAACTGACCTCAATCGCCGAAATTCCCCGGCGGTGGCATTCCCGAATCCACTGTTGCCGGTGCTGCTTCCAGAATTGCTCGAAGGCAAAACGGAATCGCCGGGACCGGCCGTTCAAAAAGAGCGTTCTCCCCGTTTCGGCGTCGGCGGCGGTTACCATCGGAAAAGAGGGGAGGGATTCCATCACGGGGTCGCCGATTTTCAAGGCGATCACATCGTGGCGTTTTGCCGCCAGGGCTAACTCCCGTTGATACCCCGAGGTCTGAAAATCGGATATGATTACCAGGATTCCCCGGCGCTTCAATGATTCGCTCACCGTCTGGAGCGCATCGGCCAGGTTTGAGCCCTTTCCCGAGGGCTTGCTGGTTATAATCTCCTGAAGCAGGCGCAGGGCGTGGGTTCTTCCCTTGGCAGGAGCGATCCAGCCGTCGATCTTCTCCGAGAAGAGGGCTCCTCCCACCTTGTCGTTGTTTTGAACCGCCGCCAGGGTGAGCAACGACGAGGCGATCAGGGCTACCTCACGCATGGACCGGTCAGCCGAACCATAGCTGAGAGACTCCGAGATATCCACCACCAGGAAAAGGGTCATCTCCCGCTCTTCCCGGAAGGTTTTGGTGTAAACCTGGCCGAAACGCGAGCTTACGTTCCAGTCGATCAGGCGGGTGTCATCACCCTCCACGTACTCCCGAACCTCGTCGAACTCGATCCCCGTTCCCTTGAAGACCGATCGGTAGTTTCCTGCCAGGAGGCTCTCCACCAGGCGCTGAGCGACGATTTGAAGTTGCCGGAGCCGCGCCTCGCTGGGGAGGTGCTCCAGGGGGTTGAACCGCTTCTGGGGCATAATCGCGATCAGGGAACCGGAACGGTCGAGAGAAGCATATCGACCACGTCGTCGCTGCTGAGATCCTCGCTGTCAGCCTCGTAGGAGAGGACCAGCCGGTGACGAAGAATGTCATGGGCCACGGCCTTCACGTCTTCGGGGATCACGTAGCGCCGCCCCTCCATCACGGCCCGAACCTTGGCGCAACGGTAGAGGTAGAGCGTGGCGCGGGGAGAGGCCCCGAACTCGATATACCGCAAGACCCCCATGCCGCGCCTGTTTCCATCGTCCCGCGTGGCGGTAACAAGCTGGACGATATAATCCTCGATGCGGTCATCTACCGTCACGGCGCTGATGGTTGTACGCAACTTGGCGATATCCCCCCGGAAGAGCGTTCGCTGGAGCTCTATCGTACGGGGAACACCTACGCGTTTGAGGATTTTCCGTTCCTCTTCGCGTGTTGGATAATCCACGTGGAGCTTCAGCATGAACCGGTCCAGCTGGGCCTCCGGCAGAGGGTATGTTCCCTCCTGCTCGATCGGGTTCTGGGTTGCCAGGACAAAAAAAGGTTCTGCCAGCTCGTAGCTGGTATCGCCGATTGTAACCTGATGCTCCTCCATCGCCTCGAGAAGAGCGCTTTGCACCTTTGCCGGGGCCCGGTTGATCTCGTCAGCAAGAACGATGTTCGTGAAGATCGGGCCCTTGCGCGGAACAAACTCCCCTGTTTGCTGACGGTACACCATAGTTCCGATGAGATCTGCAGGAAGCAGATCAGGGGTGAACTGGATACGCCGAAAACCGGCATCCAGCACCTGGGCGATCGATTTGACGGTAAGCGTCTTGGCGAGCCCCGGAACGCCCTCCAGGAGGACGTGGCCTCCAGCCAGCATTCCCACCAGCAGCCCGTCGATCATTGTGGTTTGACCGACAATTCGCCTCTGCAGTTCGGCGCGGACATTGTCGATCAGTTCCCGGGCGCGTTCGACCTGGCTGTCGAGCTGCTCCTGTTTGTAGTCTCTTTGTTTTTCATCGATATTCTTTTCATCAATACGCGACATAGTACACTCTCTCGGGAAAGTTCCCTTCAAAATTACGTCCCGACGTGATCACGTCCGGTAATCGGCATTGACCCGCAGATATTCGTCGCTCAGGTCGCTTCCAATCACCCGGACATCCTCCCGGTCATCTCCGGGAAAGTCAAGAACGATCCGTACAGTTCCCCGATCCTGGGGAACTCCTGCGAGCACGGGGTCCATCGCCGTAGCACGCAGGGACGCGCAGAGCAACTCCTCCGTCTCCTGGTCCAGAAGAAAGGCCCCCTGGCGATAGACCTCCCGACCGGCGATGGTCATCACCAGCCTGGAGGTGTCCATAATACCTTCCCGGTCATAGCGGGATAACCCGTCGCCCAGGGCCATGAGTATTCTTCCCACGTTGGGATCGTTTCCGAAGATCGCCGTCTTCACCAGGGGTGAGTTTACCACGTGGCGCCCCACATTGCCGGCCAGGGAAGATGAAGGAAAGCCTTTCAAAACGACTTCGATCACGTGGGATGTCCCCTCGCCGTTTCGCACAATCTCCAGCGCCAGCCGGTCTGCCAGGGGCTGCCAGGCCGCCTCAAGCTCGGCCTCACCAACAGAACACCCCGAAGCGCCGTTGGCCAGGGCCACCACCATGTCGCTGGTGCTCTGATCGCTGTCCACGGAGAGGCGGTTGAAGCTTTTTTCTGTTACCCGTCGGAGCACCCGGTCAAGCATGTCCGGCGGAACCGCTGCGTCGGTGACAAAGAAGGCGAGCATCGTGGCCAAGTGGGGCTCGATCATGCCGGCTCCCTTGGCAACACCCAGAATGACCGGTCCGCCACAGGCATCTGTGCCATCACGATCTGTACCATCACGATCTGTACCATCACGATCTGGACCATCAGGATCTGGACCATCAGGGTCCAGGGAAGTCCATGCGGCTTTGGGATATCGGTCGGTGGTCATGATCGCCTCGGCAAAGCCACCGGCTCCACAGGCTCCTTGGGAGAGAGAGGGTATTTCCCGGAGCATCTCTTCCAGGGGAAGACCCCATCCGATAACCCCCGTGGAGACCGAGAGGACTTCCTCCCGGGGAAGAGAGAAGGCTTCAGCCGCCGCAGCAGCAACCCGGCGTGCCGTCTCGAGCCCTCCCGGCGCCGCTACGTTCGCCACTTTGGTGTTCACCAGAATTGCCCGCACCACACCCCGGGCGAGTCGCTCCCGGGTGAGAACCACGGGAGCCCCGGGAAAGCGGTTTGAGGTGGTCACCGCAGCAGCCGAGTACTCTGGACCCTGATTGTGCAACCAGGCCAGGTTCATCTCGCAGGGTTGCGACGCCGGGCGCTCAACGGGTACAAAGGAGAGCCTCCGCCGGAAGAAGCCAAAGCCCCGGGGGACCAGAGCGGTTCTGTCCAGCGTCTCCCGCCAGGACTCCCCGGCACGGGCTACAGGCAGATCAACCATGGCGCTGCTCGCACGCCGAAGGTTCATCCAGGGCATTCAGCAGCCCCCTCAGCTGACGGGCTGCCTCCCGCAGAGCAGTCTCGTCTCGTTCACGCACTGCCCCGGAAGGAACCAGAAAACTCCCCCCGCAGGCGATCACCGAAGGAAGGCACAAATAGGACGCGAGATTATGAAGGCCTATCCCCCCGGTGGGAATAAACGAAACCTGGGGGTAAACCGGCGCCAGGGCCTTTATGAGATTCGGTCCGCCCCCAGCCTCGGCGGGAAAGAACTTGAGAATCCGTCGCCCCTGGGCAAGCGCAACCTGCACCTCCGAGGGCGTAAAGACCCCCGGGATATAGGGAATCCCTTTCTGATCGGCAAAAGAACCCACATCCGGAGCCAAACCGGGAGAAACCAGAAAGCGAGCCCCCGCAGCACAGGCGACCTCGGCCTGCTCCCGGGTAAGGACTGTCCCGGCCCCGACCACCGCTTCCGGCACCTTCCGGACCAGGGCCTCGATATTATCCCGGGCAGCCTCGTTGCGAAAGGTTATCTCGACCAGGGGAAACCCCTCATCCACCAGGATCGCCGCAGCCCAGACCGCATCGTCAGGCGCGGGCGGAGCAAAGACGGCGACGACCCTCGACGTTACCAGAAAATCCTGCATCGGCAAACTGTACTCGCCCCGGTGCGGTTGTGCAAGAACCTTCTCCCACCCTAGAGTGGTCAGCTATGGCAGAAATCTGTGAGGAAAATATCAACGAGGCAAAGAGCCCCGAATCACCAGGGCTGGTAATATACAACCGCTACCGCCGTCTTTCGGAGGAACTGGCCCTCCTCTCCCGGGAAATAATGGAAGCCCTGCCCGACGTGGCAGCCTTGTATAACCCTCTGGAATACGCCGACGCTCCCTGGAGGGAATACCTTACACGATTTTGTACAGGGCCAAGACAGATCGTCTTTCTGGGGATGAACCCCGGCCCCTGGGGAATGGCCCAAACGGGAGTTCCCTTCGGGGAAATCGCCGCTGTCCGGGACTGGATGGGAATTAGCGCCCCGGTGCAACAGCCCCGGACTCCCCACCCCAAGCGGCCAATCGAGGGGTTTTCCTGCACCCGCAGCGAGGTAAGCGGACGGCGCCTCTGGGGACTGATGCAGGAAACCTACGGCACGGCCCGGGAATGCTTCCAGAATCTCCTGGTCTTGAACTTCTGTCCCCTGGTCTTCATGGCAGAAAGCGGCCGCAATATCACCCCGGACAAGCTGCCGGCAACATACCGCACCGCCCTGGAAGAGGCCTGCCTTCGGGCCCTGACCGATAGCCTTCAGGTTCTGAAACCACGCTATCTCGTTGGAGTAGGAGCTTTTGCAACAGCCCGCCTGAAAGGGATTCCCCCACGCCCGGAGGTTCAAAATCCCGCACCGGAGGTTGTCCAGATCCTGCACCCCAGCCCGGCCTCGCCTGCAGCAAACCGGGGCTGGGCCGAAGCGGTCTCGGCCCAACTACTCGCTGCCGGTGTCTGGCCCCCCCAAAGGGCTAACCCCGACAGAGCTGAACCTCAAGGGGATCGAATCAGCGTGAGCAACAGCGGCAAGTGATCCGAGACCCCCCGGGGGTCATCCTCCCAGCTCAAGGGCCGTCCCCGGGAGTCGCAACCGTCACGAGGACAGGGCACGGAAAAGGCAGAAAATCGCAGGGCACTATCCTGGGAAAAGAGCGAGGGCGAGAGAAACATGCTGTCGATTCGCTCCCAACGGTTGATAAAATAAAACGATCCCGGCGCGTCTATGTCTTCCCAAAGGTTTACAAAAACGGGGCGATCCAGGAGAGAACTGCTCAGGATCGCTTCCCTGGCCGAGGAGTCCCAGATGAGGTGATCGCCCTCACGAATCCACTCCGGAGTAACCCAGGACGGGTGATTACCCTCTCCGGCGGCCAGTTCCCGGGCCAGAGCCAGAAGCTCCCGGGCAGGCATCAAAGCCGTGGGGTAGGATCTCCCCGAGAGCTCGAACTCCAGGGGACGCTCGTTGAAATCTCCCGCTACCAGAAGGGACAGATCGGGCTCCTCCCGATACAGCTGCTCTACCCGCGCTGCCAGAAGTTGCGCTGAGGCGCGGCGCAGAGGTTCTGTGGCCGGAGCGCCACCGCGTTTACTCTTCCAGTGGTTGCTGAAAATCACCAGATCTGTTCCGGCCAGATCGATCCTGGTTTCCACCACGGGCCGCAGCGGGGGAAACTCCCCTGCCCGGGCCAGGTGTGTTCGGGCATCCCGAATGGGGTACCGCGAGGCAACGCCGATCCCGATAGCGGCCCCGGGCCCCTTGGCAAAGACGCGGTAGGGAGCGTGGACATCCACCAGGTGCCGGTCCATGAGATCATCCAGAACCTCCCTGTTTTCGATCTCCAGAAAGATAAAAATATCCGGCCGGGGACGCAACGCCTGCAGAGCCTGGGCTATCCGTTCCTTTCGCCGGTGGTAATCCCGCTCCGTCCAGCCACCGGCAGAGGTGAACTGATGATACTCTGACCCCTGATCGACCGCGTCAAAGAGGTTTTCTATATTCCAGGAAAGAATGGTGATGGTGTCATCATCGGGCAGGATCAGCAGACACCCCAAGGCTGTGGCCAGGGCGGGCCCAAGCAGGATACAGCCCCAGGAGACCCCCCGAAAGCGCCCGGTCAGGTGCTTTAACCGTGTACATACCTTCATACCCGGCGAGACACCCCGGGGAGGATCGGTGCTTCACCCTTCGGGGAAAAGTCTCACCCCGATCTCCCGGGCAGGCCTCCCCACCGACCTTGCCACCGAAACATCCTCCGTGCCCCGGAGCCAGGCCTGCGAAAAGATCCGCTACATCTCCGAGCGGTGTGTCACAATCCTCGAGACCAGTCCGTACTCTACGGCGTCTTCAGCGCCCATCCAGTAATCACGATCGGTGTCTTTCTCGACCTGCTCCAGGGGCTTCCCCGTCTCCTGGGAGATCAGCAGGTTGATCCGGCCACGCATCTTTTCGATCTCCCGGGCATGAATCTCGATATCCGTAGCAACACCCCGAATTCCCGAGAGAGGCTGGTGAATAAGATAATGGGAGTTGGGAAAGGCCAGACGGCGCTCTTTCTCGGCAGCCAGAAGAATCAGAGCGCCTGCGCTGGCGACAAGGCCGATTCCCACGGTCCAGACCTGGGGGGTTACAAAGCGAATGGTATCAAAGATGCCGTACCCCGCATCGGCATCGCCACCGGGAGAATCGATAAAGACCCGAATCGGATCGTCCCCCTCCTGTTCCAGGATCAGGAGCTGCCGGACCACCCGCTCGGCCAGGTCCTTGTTGATCTCGCCGGAAATGAGGATGGTACGAGTCTTGAGCATTCGATCCAGGAGCGGCGGCTGATCCCGGTTGTTTTCCCGGGAGTCCTTGTCGGCCCCCTCCTGGTCACAGCACTGATTGATGTTGGAATTCGGCATGAATATCTCCGTATAATGTGGTATTTCTGCAATTGTACTTTCCCCGTGAATATACTATTAAATGAGGGATAGATGCAAAGAGCAACAGAAACGAGTGTACAATGAATAGCGAAAGCGGAAAAAGCGGGTTTGTAGTGGTCCTGGGGCGCCCCTCCACGGGAAAGTCCACTCTGATCAACAGAGTTTGTGGCGAAAAGATCTCCATCGTCTCGCCCGTACCCCAGACGACACGCAACACCATCCGGGGAATCTACACGGAGGAGCGAGGCCAGATCGTCTTTCTGGATACGCCAGGCCTTCACCAGGCCGAAAAAAAGATCAACCTCCGCATGCGCGATCTGGTGACAGAGTCGCTGGAAGATTGCGACGCCCTGATCTACACGGTGGACACCACCCGCCTCCCCGGCGAGGAAGAAGAGGCCGTTGCGCAGCTTGCCTCTTCCCTGGACGTGCCGCGAATCATCCTGCTCACCAAGATGGATCATCCCGAAAGCAATCCCGCCCGGATTGTGGAGTTCCTGACAACCCATGCCCTGGCAGATCTCCCCCGATTCCAGACGGGCGGACTCCAGGAAGAGGCAACAGAGGATGGGTCCCGCCCCCGGGAGATAGAGGATCTCCTGGCAGCGATCTTTCCCCTTTTGCCCGAAGGGCAGCCCTGGTACCCCGGTGATCACTATACCGATCAGCCCCCCCAGTTCCGCATCGCCGAGATCGTGCGGGAACAGGCAATCCTGCGGACCCGGCAGGAGGTCCCCCACGCGATCTACGTGGAGGTGGCCGACCTGGAACAACGCCCCAAATACCTCTGGGCCCGGGTCTTCATCTTTGTTGAACGCCCCACCCAGCAGGGTATTCTGGTAGGGAAAGGAGCCGCCACGATCACGGAGATCCGCAGGGAATCCCAGAAGATTCTGGGCCGCATCTTCCCCATGCCGGTGCGCCTCGCTCTACAGGTAAAGGTGCGCCCCCGCTGGAGACGGGACGACAATCTCCTGAACTCCCTGATCCAGTAGCCGGGTCCGGGGGCCAATAGCCAGCGTCCGGGGGAACACAGCTCCCCCCGGGAGCCTCTGCCGGGGCTATCCCGGAGGAGAGGCGGCCGGGTGCGGGAACCGCAGGTTCACCCCTGCAACTGATTCCCCGGGGGAGTGAACTCCAGCTCAGCCACCGGCCGGTGCGCTTCGGCAGCAACCTTGAAGAAGGCCACAATTTCCTCCAGCTGGTCTGCCTGGACCAATAGTTCCCCTGCGGTCGTGGCCATTTCCTGCACCTGCGAAGATTGCTCTTCACTGGTGCTGGCCAGCTCTTCAGCAGAAGCAGCGTTACGCTGAACAACCTGGTCCAGCTGGTTAATCGCATCACTCACCTGCCGGGCACCCGAGCTCATCTCCCGATTGGACGAGGATATCTCCTGCACCAGCTCTGCCGTTTTCCGGATATTCGGAGCAAGCTGGTCGAGCATGGCCACCGCTTTCTCGGCTACCTGGACGGAGGTCAGGGAGAGGGTGCTGATTTCCTTGGCGGCAATACTGGAGTTCTCGGCCAGTTTACGGACCTGAGCGGCAACAACGGCGAAACCCTTGCCATGCTCCCCGGCCCGGGCAGCCTCAATCGCAGCATTCAGCGAAAGCATATTGGTCTCGCGGGCGATATCCTCGATTATCACGATCTTCTCGGCTATCTGTTTCATGGCTTCCAGCGTCCCTGCCACCGATGTCCCGGCGTCCCCGGCCTCAGTAGCAGCCTGGAGAGCGATCTGCTCAGTCGCCTGGGCGTTCTCCGCACTCTGCTGAATGTTGGAGGCCATCTCCTCCATCGACGCAGATATTTCCTCAACCGATGCGGCCTGCTGGCTTGTATCCTGACTTAACTGCTGCGCCGTAATTGCCAGCTGCTCCGAACCATCAGCCAGATTTTTTGAGGCATCCCGGAGCCCGAAGCTGCCCGAGCTAACAGCCGAAGCAGATTTCCTGATGCCCTGAACTATTTCCAGCAATTTGTACTTCATGGTGTTCAGGGCACCCACAAGATTACCGATCTCATCCCGGCGTCGGGAGAAATCGTTTGACAGATCGCTCACAAGATCACCATCGGAAACAAAACCAGCCATCGAAACCGCCGATTGCAGCGGGGACGATACATGCTTCGCAATGACCAGCGAAATGATAATCATGATGGTCACCGCCACCAGCAGAAGCCCCACAAATATACGGGCAATATTCATGAAAGCGGCATTCATGTCAGAATGGGGAATGGCAAAGGCCACGGACCAGCCCGGTGTATCGGCCACAGGGGAGAAAACCGCATGGTACCGGGTCCCCTCGGGGGTCCGGTAGTCCATCACTCCTCCGAGACCCCGCTGCATTTTCTCCCCGATCAATTCGAGACCATCGTACCGGGGTGCATCGAGCACATTCAGCTGCATCCGAAGATCAGCATCGGGATGACCGACTACCAGCCCTGATCCATCCACAACAAAACCGTACCCGCCCTCACCAAACTGTATCTCTGATACTACCCGGGATACTATATCCAGGGTTATCACTCCCCCGAAAACTCCCGCCAGCTCCCCATCGTGGTCACGAACTTCGTGTGCAACCGCCACAATGGCAGAACCATCGGCCAGGCTGATAATTGCGTTGCTCACCGCCAGGGGCTGTCCTTCATGGACGATGTCCCGAAAATAATCCCGCTCACTGACGTTAGCTACAACACCGTGGCTTGTCGGGGCGTTTCCCTCAAGATCACTGAAAAACACAAAATCGTGCTCCGGATTGAGTGATTTGTGCCGTCCGCGCAGATACTCCTCTACAATATCACGATCTGCCCCGCGGACAATATCGAGATTACTGTAGCCGCGAATCTCGTTCACGTGCCCCTGCACCCAGCGACTGATTTCAGCCGATCGCGCGGCAACTACATCGCTGGTAAGGCTATCGATGGTGCGCCTTTGAACAAGCTGCACCTGACTGAGCAACACTACAGCCATTATCAGAAGCAGGACTGCCGCTGCCCCGCCGAACAGTACCGCCATACGCGCCCGCAAGCTTCGAAAGCCCTTCATAATCGCCTCCCTGTTTAAAACCAGAGCATCTGGGCATAAGACAAAAGCGCTCTAACACCCCCTGCTAAAAGTGTAGTACATCAGAGACGGTTCTGTGTGGAACGCTCCGTAGTTTCTGGCCGATAACGATCCTCCGGAGTTATGCCTCCGGAGTTATGCCTTCGGCCAGGGAGAAAGGGCAGCATGAAGAACTTCCGGGAGAGCTGAGGAGGCCTCAAGCTCAGCCCCCGGATTAGGCAGAACCCCTCAGTCCAGACACTGCTTGACCCGTCCCACCTCGCCGGAGCTGAGCTTTACCTTGATCCCGTGGGGGTGCGTGGCCGATTTGGTAAGAATGCGCTCTACAATTCCCTCGGTGAGTTCTCCCGTGGCCTGGTGGTGCTTCTGGACCACCGCCACATGCTGGCCGGTTCTGATAGCAGCCCGTCGTGTTCCATCCATATCTGTCTTTCCTTTCCTTCGATCGGTTTCTTCGATTCCCCGGGCGCCCTGATCACCGGAGGCGCCACCTGATTAGTGGCGGTGCCCCTGATTACCGGCGATACCGGAAAAAAAGGAGCCGCAATCCGTTCAGCGAGACCAGCACCGTCCCCCCCTCGTGACCAACCACCGCCAGGGGAAGGGGCAAGTCAATGGTATACACCGCAGTGGCCATCATGAGAATCAGGGCCAGAGCCACCGAGAGATTCGTCACCAGCGTCCGGCGGGTTGCCCGGCTCAAGGCGATAAGGTACGGAATATTTTCAAGCTTGTCCGAAAGCAACACCACATCGGCCGTATCCAGGGCGACATCGGTTCCAGCTGCTCCCATGGCGATCCCCAGCCGCGCCCCGGCCAGAGCCGGAGCGTCGTTTACACCATCGCCCACCATGGCCACAGGTCCCAGGTCCCGCTGAATCTGGTGAATTACCGCAAGCTTGTCTTCGGGCATCAACTCGGAGTAGACCTGATCCACACCGGCCTCGGCGGAAATTGCTGCAGCGGTGCGGGCGTTGTCGCCGGTGAGCATCACCACGCGGCTCACCCCTGCCCGACGAAGCTCTTTTACAACAGCAGGAGCCTCGGGTCGCAGGCGGTCCTGTACGGCAAGAACACCTAGAGGTCTGGAATTGTCCCCGACTGTACGCAGGACGATCGCCGTCTTTGCCTGATCTTCCAGCTCCTGAACCCGCTCGTGCAAACGGCTTCGTTCCCAAGACGGGATCTCCACGTCCTCAAACGACCCGGGGCTCCCCAGTTGTACGAACACTCCTTCCACCATACCCCTGACACCGATTCCCGCCTCGTTACGAAACCCCTCAACCGGAGGAATATCCAGCCCCTGATCCCGGGCCGCCTCCACCACAGCCGCAGCAATCACATGCTCGCTTTGAGCTTCCAGGGCTGCGGCGATTCGCAGAACCTCCTGGCGGGAGAGTTCGCTCACGGAAAGAACATCGCTCAGGCGGGGTCGGCCCTCGGTGAGGGTCCCGGTCTTGTCGAAGGCCACCACCGATATGGTTCCCGCCTGCTCCACGTGCACCCCCCCTTTAAAGAGGATCCCCCGCCGGGCACCGTTGCCGATGGCCGAAAGAATCGAGGCGGGGGTGCTTATGATCAGTGCACAAGGGCTGGCAGCGACCATGAAGGTAATTGCCTTGTAGACACTCTCTTGCCAGGACATCGCCAGAAAGAGAATCGGCACAGATGCCGCCGCCAGGGTGGCCACGATGACCCCCAGGGCATAAATTTGCTCAAACCGCTCCAAAAAACGCTCGGTTTTTGCCTGGTTCTCTCGAGCCTCCTCCACCAGAGTGATAACTCTGGCTATGGTAGATTCGGAGCTGGTCTTTCGGACCTCAAGAATCAGGGCGCCGTCCTGATTTATCGTTCCTGCCAGGACTTCATCGCCGGGCCCTTTCTCCACAGGGATCGATTCCCCGGTCACGCTGGACTGATCGACCCCGCTGGCTCCTTTCAGGACCATTCCGTCCAGGGGAATCCGTTCACCGGGACGAACCTGAATGTACTGGCCTACCCGGACCGACTCCACAGGAACACGCTGCCCCCGGGGGTCTTCGGGATCAGCCACCAGAAAGGCACAATCGGGGCGCAACCGGGCAAGGCTTCTTATGGCATTTTTGGTACGATCCAGGGCGTAATCCTGCAGGACGTTGGAGAGCGAAAACAGGAAAAGCAGAAGCCCTCCCTCAAAGGGTGCTCCGATGCCGGCGGCCCCCAGAGCAGCCAGAACCATCAAGAGATCCACGTCGATCTTGCGGTTCCTCAGGGTTTCCAAACCTGCCCGGAGGCCAAAATACCCTCCCGCTGCGTAGCACACTCCGTAGGCAAGAAGCGTTGGCACAGCTCCCAGCGAGAGAACCCTCTCCAGGACAGCCCCCGTGATGAGGGAAACCAGACTGACCGCCACAAAGAGAGGCTCCCGGGAAAAGGCCATCGCGGGATCGCCTGGACCGACCGGATCTTCCGAAGGGATCTCCCGGTCTCGCCAGGGCGAGAGGTTCACCTGAAACACCCGTTCCTCCACCGGCTTGCCACCAGGGCACTCCTCCGGTTCAGAAGTCGAATCACTGTCGGACCGGGGGGGAGAGATCGTCATAACTCCCCCCCGGTAACTCACCGCCTCATCTCCCAGGAGCGAGAGGGCCGGACAGGTCGCGGAATCACACTGGTCTTTCCGGCGGGCGCGACGCTGGCTTGCCAGCAACTGTTGCACACAATACCCGCAGCCGCGCCGGAGCTGCCGTTGCTCCCGATCCCGGCAGAGAGCCCGCCGTTCGTTCAGCGTGTGGGCCAGATCATCCCAGAGCGCATCCTCCCGGGAAGGATCAAATTGAACCGGATCGTAGCGGACTTCCAGTCCCGGGGCCGCCGTGTCGTAGCGCAGGGAGAGAATACCCGAACGCTCCCGGGCAACCCGATGAAGGACAAGACAGCAGCAACGCTCTTCCAGAGGCACGGGACATCGCGAAACCTCAGCCGAAGTATCATGGATTGTGCTCATGAACTACTCCCCGTGCCAGTCACGTTTGCGGCTTTTTTCTCCCCAACAGCACAGGATGATTTGTTGTACGGGCACTCCCGGGGATCCTCGCACTCCAGGCACTCACTGTAATAGACAACCCGCCCGCTCAGAACTTTGGAGCCCACCGAAGCCTGAACCTCCGCCTCCAATTTGTGCACCACCTGACTCTCGAGATCGCAAATGCGGTGACAGGTGAGACAAGCCAAATTGATATGAGGAGCGGTGTTCACCTCAAAATGAATTGCATCGTCTCCGGCAGACCCCAAACTGGTAATCCGTCCGATTTTCACCAGGGCATCCAGAGTCTGATAGACCGTGGTGAGACTCAAGGATGTAAAATCCGGTTTCAACTCCTCGTACAACGCCTGGGCAGTGGGATGATCGTCACGCCTGGCCAGAGCCCCGCAGACGGCGGTTCGCTGTGGGGTCAGGCGGTATCCGGCGACGCGCAACCCCTCCAGAAGCTCCCGGGAGATGGTCTGGGAAAGGTCTTTTGTTCGGGCCATGGGTCACTCCATAATGAGATCAATATTGTAACAGCTATTAAATTGTAATCATTACAGATTGACCCGTCAAGCCTCCGTCAGGGTTCTTCCGTGAGCCGCTCCGGCCTCTGCGGATAGTTGACTTTTACAGTAATAATAAGTAGCCTTGCCTAACTTTACCTCGTCTTCACACAAGGAGTACCGACTATGACAAGGCAAAAAATTTTCCTGCCGCTTCTCCGAAGCTTCGCGGGTATCCTGTTATGTCTCGGAGCAGCCACGCCGCTTTTTGCCCGCGCTTCATCGGAGCAATCCCAAAGCATAACCCTTTATTCCGGTCGGGGAGAGAGTCTGGTGGCCCCTCTGATCGAGGAGTTCACCAGGGAAACAGGAATTGTTGTGCACACCCGCTTCGGAGGAACCTCGGAACTGGCCGTTCTTATCCAGGAAGAGGGAACCCGCTCACCGGCAGACCTCTTCTGGGCCCAGGACGCGGGAGCCCTGGGGGCTCTCTCGCGGAGAGGCCTCTTTCGATCCCTGCCCGAGGATATCCTGAAAAACCTTCCCGAGATGTACCGAAACAGCTCCGGAGACTGGGCAGCAACCAGCGGACGGGCCCGGGTCATCGCCTACAACCCCCAGGTCCTGGGAGACCTTCCCCTGCCCGAGACCGTTTTCGAGCTCACCCGCCCCGAATACTCCGGCAGCGTGGCCTGGGCTCCCACGAACGGCTCGTTTCAATCGTTCCTCTCGGGGATGAGAGCTCTTCACGGCGACGAAGCCACAACCCGGTGGCTTTCGGAGATGATCTCCCAAGGGACCCAGTCCTATCGGAATAACACAGCGATCCTGGAAGCGCTTGGGGCAGGCGAGATAGCCCTGGGGATCACCAACCACTACTATCTCTTGCGCTTTCTTGCCGAAGACCCCGATTTCCCCGTACAGCAAGCTTTTTTCACCGACGGTGACATCGGAAACCTGGTAAACGTGGCGGGAGTCGGAATCCTTGATTCGGCACAAAACAGCTCCGGGGCCGAGGCATTCCTGCGGTTCCTGCTTGAACGCAGCGCCCAGGAATACTTCACCTCGCGAATTTACGAATATCCCGTGATCGACGGAATTGGCCGAAATCCCCGACTCGAACCGTTCCAGCGACTTATCCAGGCAAGCCCCAGCCTCAACCTGGATGCCCTGGAAGATCTGGAAGGGACGCTCTCGATCATGCGCCGGGCCGGAGCTCTCTGAGAGTTCCCCCGGAAGGAGAAACACCATGAGATCCCGGGGGAGCGCCAGGGCTCCATTCCTTCTCTACCTGCCTCCTGGCATGATAGCTCTGGCCATGGTGGTGCCCCTGGGGTATCTCCTGCTTCGAACCCTCGAAGCAGACCCGGGGCATCTGGCAGACTTGATCTGGCGGGGGCGCTCCTGGATTCTCCTGCGCAACACCCTGCAACTTACAGCTGCTGTCGTTGCGGGCACCACAGCAATATCCCTCCCTCTGGCCTGGTTGCTGACACGGACAGACCTGCCGGGAGCAAAAACGATCACCATTGCTGCGGTGCTTCCCCTGGCGGTGCCCGGCTACGTCATGGCCTACGCCCTGCTCAGTCTGGGCGGACAGAACGGGCTTGCCGCCTCCCTGGGCTTTCCCCTGCAACGCCTCTCTGGTCTGGCCGGTGCAGCTACCGCTCTGACGCTCTACGCCTTTCCCTACACCTTCCTTAACCTTCGCTCGGCCTTTCTTTCTCTGGACCCCGGTCTGGAAGAAGCGGCCCGAAGCCTGGGCTATAGTCCCTGGCGAGTCTTTTTGCGGGTTACCCTTCCCCTGATCATGCCCGGGCTCATAGCCGGGTCGCTGATAGTATCGATTTACACTCTGGGAGACTTTGGTGCCGTGGCGCTCATGCGCTTCGAGGTCTTCAGTTTTGCCATATATACGCAATATGCCAGCGCCTTTGACCGCTCCTACGCAGCCGCTTTGGCGCTGATGCTCATGGCCCTCACGGCCCTTCCCCTGGCTCTGGAAGCCTGGTTCCTGAAAAACCGTCACCTGGCCCGAGTTGGCTCCGGCGTCTCCCGTCAAGTTAACCGGGTTTCCCTGGGCTGGTGGATGCCCGGAGCCCTCCTGTTTGTCGGGGCAATCCTGATGGCGTCGGTGGGGCTGCCAGCTCTCATACTACTCCACTGGATGAGGTTGCAACCGCCCTGGGGAGAGCTTCCCCGCGTTATTACGGCCTTCGGGAACAGTGTCTCGGCAGCTCTTCCAGCTGCCCTGGTGGCTGTCGCTGCAGCGGTGCCCCTGGCGTATCTCCGGGTTCGATACCCCTCAGGATGGTCCCGCGCGGCAGAGCGGATCGCTTTCACGGGTTATGCCGTGCCTCCCCTTGCGCTCGGCCTGGCCATGGTATTTTTCTCGCTTCGGGCGGTGCCCGGTCTCTATCAGACAAGAACGCTCCTGGTCATTACCTACGGCCTCAATTTCCTTGCCCTGGCAATAGGGCCAATCCGGAACGCTCTCATGGCCGCCCCCAGAAATCTGGAAGAAGCTGCCCGAAGCATGGGACGGTCTCCGGCGGCTGCCTTTTTCCTGGCTCTCTTTCCGCTTTTGCGAAAGGGAATTTTCGCCGCCCTCACGCTGGTCTTTGTCATGGTCATGAAAGAACTTCCCCTGGCGGTTCTCCTGGCTCCCACAGGGTTCACAACCCTCAGCACGGCCGTTTTCTCAAGAACCTCCGAGGCACTTCTTGCCGAGGCAGCGCCCTACGCGGCGGCGATCGTTCTCTTCTCGAGTCTTTTTGTGGGCCTCATGATCCGCGGGGAATCTCCACAACCCCGGGACCAATCACCCCGCGAACCTTCACAAGGAGGATCTCCATGAACCACCTGGAAATACAGGGCCTTACAAAACGATTCGACCTTTCGTCGCCTCCGGCGGTGCATGACGTGTCGTTCCAGCTCAAAACAGGAGAAATCCTGGGGCTGCTGGGACCCAGCGGATGCGGAAAAACCACCACACTCCGCATGATCGCCGGGTTCACCCCTCCCGATGGGGGAGAGATCTTCCTGGAAGGCGCCTCCGTAGCGTCCCTTCCCCCGGAACGGAGAAGGATCGGGTTTGTCTTCCAGGACTACGCGCTCTTTCCCAACAAAACGGTCCTGGACAACGTGATCTTTGCCCTGCACCGGAAAAAGCGCCCCCTCCGAAAGAACCGGGCCCGGGATCTTCTGGCCCTGGTGGGGCTCTCCCGGGAAGAGCACCGGTTCCCCCACGAACTCTCGGGAGGACAACAGCAACGAGTAGCCCTGGCACGAACTCTGGCAGCCGAGCCGGAACTGATCCTTCTGGACGAGCCCTTCTCCAACCTCGATGCGGCCCTTCGGGAAAGCACCCGCGCCGACGTGCGCTCCCTTTTGAAATGTGCCGAGATGAGCGCCATTCTGGTTACCCACGATCAGGAGGAAGCCCTTTCCTTCTGTGATACCCTGGGCGTGATGAACGCGGGGACGCTCGAGCAAACAGGAACCCCCGAAGAGATATACCTGAATCCCCGGACTGCCTTTGTGGCGCAGTTTCTGGGCAGGGCGAACCTGCTGCGCGGCACCGCCACAGGCTCAACAGCCCGGACCGATCTGGGCGAGATAGCCATTCATCCCGCTACGGACGGGTCGGTCCTGCTCTCGCTCAGGCCGGAACACCTCACGCTCCTGCCCCTCACCGAAGCAAACTCCCCCGACGATCCGCCCCGGATAACCTCCCGGGAGTTCCGGGGCCACGACCTGACCTACCGGGTGAAGTTCAGGAACCGGGAGTTTCTGGTCCACACCGATTACACCTGCGATTACCCTCCCGGGAGCGCCGTTGCGCTGGCTCCCCGGCGGCCAGGAGTCGTCCTGCAGGAACCGGGGCTCTGTTTTCGGGGTCTCTCTCCGGGAACTCCCCGGAATTCTTCGGGTTGAAACGGACCATCCTCTCCCGATAGTATTCGTTTCTCTGCATACCTATACATTCATCAGGGTTTGGCAGAAAGAAAAACGAAACCAGGCGGCACAGATCAGAGGGGGTGTTCATGGCAGAGGCCAATCCGGCGATTGTAGTAACGTTTGTATTATATCTCGTGCTTATGATGGCCGTGGGGGCCGTCTTTTACCGGCGCACCACAAACCTCTCTGACTATATTCTGGGGGGGCGCAAGCTCAATTACTGGGTCACCTCCCTGAGCGCCCAAGCCTCGGACATGAGCGGCTGGCTTCTCATGGGGCTGCCCGGCTACGCCTACCTGGCCGGGCTGGAAGCGTTCTGGATCGCCTTCGGCCTCGCCCTGGGCACCTACCTGAACTGGCGCTTCGTGGCGCGACGCCTTCGGACCTACACCGAGATTTCCGGCGATTCCATCACCCTGCCGGACTACTTCGAGAGCCGTTTCCGGGATAGCACCAGGATCCTGCGCATCGTCTCGTCGATCTTCATTCTCGTCTTTTTTCTTGTCTACACGTCGTCGGGCTTTGTCGCCGGAGCGATCCTTTTCAGCGCTATCTTTAATCTGCCCTACACCACGGGGTTGCTGATCGGGGTGGTGGTGATCATCGGGTATACCTTTCTGGGCGGGTTCACGGCGGTCTCCTGGACGGATTTCATCCAGGGAATCCTCATGTTTTTTGCCATCACCATCGTGCCCTTTATCGGATTTGGTCTCGCCGGTGGTCCGGGAGAAACCTTCGAGGCGGTTCGTCTGGCCAACCCGGAGTTTCTGAACATCTTCACCGCCACCGACGGCTCCCCTCTGGGAATCATCGCCATCGTCTCCCTCCTGGCCTGGGGCCTGGGCTACTTCGGGCAACCCCATATCCTGGCCCGGTTCATGGCGATCCGCAGCGCCGACGAGGTTGCCCCGGCGCGTAAAATTGCCTCGACCTGGGTTGTGATAAGCCTTACCGGAGCCGTTCTGGTGGGTCTCATCGGCATCGCTTCGGGGGAGGTCTTCATGCCTGCCGACGCCAACGCCGAGCAGATTTTCATCCATCTGATCGATGGAGTCATTCCTCCCCTCCTGGCAGGGATCTTCCTCTCGGCTATCCTTGCGGCGATCATGAGCACCGCCGACAGTCAGTTACTGGTGACTTCCAGCGCCCTCACGGAAGACCTCTATGCGGTACTCCTGCGAAACCGGGCCAGTCAGACCGAGCTGGTCTGGATCAGCCGTTTTTCTGTAATAGCCGTGGCGATCATCGCGTCGCTCATAGCTGTGGACCCCGAGAGCACCGTCCTGGGACTGGTAAGCTACGCCTGGGGCGGCTTTGGCGCTACCTTTGGCCCAATTGTGATTCTCTCGCTTTTCTGGCGCCGCATGACCCGGAACGGAGCCCTGGCAGGGCTGGTTGCAGGAGGCTTGACAGTTATCGTCTGGTATAACCTTTCGGGGGGAATCTTTGATCTCTACGAGATCGTTCCGGGATTTCTCTTCTCCCTGGCCGCAATTGTCGGGGTCAGCCTCCTGGGAAATCCCCCGGAGGCGGAGATCACCGCCGAGTTCGACCAGGTCACCTAGGGCTCGATACGCTCCTGACCCTGTCGATCTCCTGTGATACATATCCTGGTGAGGGGCTCCTGCCGGAGGCCCCTCACCCCTGCTCCGGCTTTTCACCCGGACTGGTTCATCAAAACGATCAGGAACCGGGGATAATCCTCACCGCACCCTTGTGGGCACTCTGGGCAAAGCAGGCATAACTCCGAAGCGCCACCGACACGGGGCGGTCACGATGCCGAGGCGTGTACGCCGCCGGACCGCGCCCGTCCTCCTCGGCCCGGCGGAGCGCCAGCTTTTCGTCGCTCACGGCCAGATGAATCCGGCGTGACTCGATATCGATCTCGATCCTGTCTCCGTCGCGGACCAGTGCAATCGGGCCGCCCCCGGCCGCTTCGGGCGAAACATGGCCTATCGAGAGGCCGCTGGTACCTCCGGAAAAGCGCCCGTCCGTGATCAGCGCGCAGACCTTGTCCAGTTTCATACTCTTGATGTAGCTCGTAGGATAGAGCATTTCCTGCATCCCCGGCCCTCCCCGAGGGCCTTCATAGCGAATGATCACCACGTCGCCAGCCTGAACGGTTCCCTTTAAAACTGCCTCCACGGCCGTATCCTGGGATTCAAAGACCCGGGCCGTCCCGGCAAAGGAAAAAACCGAGGGGTCTACACCGGCCGTCTTGATAATACAGCCTTCGGGAGCAAGGTTCCCGAAGAGCACCGCAAGCCCGCCCTGGGAGCTATAGGCGTGCCCGGTATCGCGGATACACCCCTCCCGACGATCCAGATCGAGGGTCGGATAAGAAGAGGAATGGCTTCCCATGACAAGATCACCCCGTTTTCCCCCGGGAGCAGCTGCGTAGAGATCTTTTGCTTCGGCCGACGCCGTGGGGCGCATCACATCGTAACGATCAAGAGCCTCGGCGAGGGTCAGGCCGTCGGCACGCTTCACGGAAGTATCCAGAAGGCCCTGCCGGTCCAGTTCTCCCATAATTCCCATGATTCCCCCGGCCCGGTTCACATCCTCTATGTGCCAGGCACTGGAGGGGGAGACCTTGCAGAGGTTCGGTGTCGCGCGACTCAGGCGATCGATATCCTTCATGGTGAAGTCCACGCCTGCCTCATGGGCGATAGCAAGAATGTGGAGTACCGTATTCGTGCTTCCTCCCATGGCAATATCCAGAGTCATGGCGTTTTCAAACGTTGCCTTTCCCGCGATGGATCTGGGCAGCACCGAGGCATCACCCCGGCCGTACCAGGCATCGCAGAGCTCCACAATCCTCTGTGCGGCCCTGTCAAAGAGTTCCTTCCGTTTCCGGTGCGTGGCAACCACCGTGCCGTTCCCCGGCAAGGCCAGCCCCAGGGCCTCATTGAGACAGTTCATGGAGTTGGCCGTGAACATCCCCGAACAGGACCCGCAGGTGGGGCACGCGCTCTCCTCAACCTCCTGAAGCAGCTGGTCATCCACAGAATCATCGGCGGCCATAACCATGGCATCTACCAGATCATATCCCCGGCCGTGGGCACGCCCCGCCTCCATGGGACCTCCCGAGACAAAGATAGCAGGAATGTTCAGGCGCATGGCAGCCATGAGCATACCAGGCGTTATCTTGTCGCAGTTGCTGATGCATACCAGCGCATCCGCCTGGTGGGCGTTCACCATATATTCCACGCTGTCGGCGATCAGGTCCCGGCTCGGGAGAGAATAGAGCATTCCTCCGTGCCCCATGGCAATACCGTCGTCGATGGCGATGGTATTAAACTCTGCGGCAAAGCACCCGGCAGCCTCTATCTTTCGCTTTACCTCCTGGCCGATCTCGTGAAGATGAACATGACCGGGAACAAACTGGGTAAAGGAGTTCGCGATAGCGATAATTGGCTTGCCGAAGTGGTTCTGCTGCATTCCATTGGCCCGCCAGAGGCTTCGAGCCCCTGCCATAAGGCGACCATAGGTGGTTGTAGTGCTGCGTAAGGGCTGTTTCATAAGGAATTATGGCCGGGAAGGGGGCGATCGGGTCAAGGGGAGGACGATCCCTCCGGGAGAGCTCTCCCGGAGGATCCACAAGGTTAGTTCATCGATCCCTGCACGCGCTCCCACAGCTGTTCATCCTGCTGGATCGCCATGACGATCGCGTTAAAACGTTCCACATCCAGCCCCTGCTCTTCCACGATTGACGCCATCTGCATCTGCAGATCCTGCTGGACGGCGGACAACTCCTGCACAATGGCGCTGTAGCTTTCGACTTCTCCCTCCGAGGCATCACCCGGAACGTCGCCGGTGGTATTCACTGAATCATGAATCTCGCCAAACCGCTCCTCTCCCAGAGAAGAACCACCCACGATGCGCTGCATATCCTGCTGAATCTCTTCCTGGGCACCCTGTATTCCCTGGAGAGCCTGGGCAAATTGCTCAATTTCGGCACCGCTCACATCAGCAGCTGGAGCAGGCTGTTCTGTCTGGGCACTAATGCCCCCGACAACTCCCAGGGCAAGAACCACCGTCAGGGCTGTAATAAGGGATTTCCCGGTCATCGCTCTCATACTTCTCATACTTCTCATACTTCTCATAATCTGAACTCCTTTCTAACTCGTTCGAGACATAACCTACCAGATCGCCTTCAAGGCCCCCGCCACAGCGTGTCAAGATTGCGTCAAGATGGAGAGCAAAAATCCGCGAACTGATGATACGAAGTGATCACACCTGTTAAGATACACCTCTATGAAGCTGACGATCGCGGTTCTTCTTATGCCGCTCCTCGCCTCTACCGCTGTCCAGGCGGGAAACTCCACCCCCCAGGACCCCCGATGGGAACCCCGGGGGCCGGTTCGGGAGGTTCTGGAATACACCAGTGAGGATGAGGAAGAGAGGCTGATCAACCAGTACCATTTTAACCGCCGGGGAAAGCTGAAAGAGCTTGTCCGTTACATTCCCAACCCCGACGAACCTGTAACCCAGACTTTCTCCTACAACGATCAGGGTTTGCTGGAACACTGGCTTGCCCGGGGCCCCTCGGGGCGCGTTCTCTGGGGATACCGCTATCGATACGACCAGGAAGGTACGCTCCTGCAGGAAACCGAATACGGTCAGGGAGAAACGATATCGGGCCAGCGGGTCTTTACCTCCCAACGCGAGGGTGAAACGGTCCGGGTAGAGGAATCAGCCTACGACTCCTCGGGAGAGGTCCTTTGGTGGATGCAACGGCTGCGAAGCACCGGGAATCCCGGAGAAGACTGGTCCCTCTACTATCCCGATGGACGAATCATAACCGAGGGCTCCCGTCTCTACGATTTGGAAGGCCGAATTATCCGCGAAGAGGAACGGGATACCACAACCCAGAGCAGCATCACCACCACCTACCGGTATAGCCAGGGGGATCAACCCACCCGCATCGAGGAAAGGAACCACGACGAGACCCTCCTGCGAAGGGAAGAGTTCCAGTACGACCAGTTCGGGAACCCCCTCCTGCACAGGATCAGCTCCGCCTCCGACGAGAGTCACACCACACGATACTACCAATACAACTACGATGATCACGGAAACTGGATCTCCAGAATCACCTGGAACGTCAGGACCAAGGAAAACCAGCTCAAGGCGGTGACCGAAACGCGCACAATCCGTCGATTCACCTATAGAGAGGAGGAGTAATCCATGGCTCACATCATCATCGTGGAAGACAACCAGAACATCCGGGAGGCTGTTTCGCAATATCTTCAGCTTGAAGGGCACCAGGTTCTCGAGTTCCCGGGGGTGACAGGGGTGGCGGAAGCGATCTCGTCCCGGTCGGTCGATCTGATCATTCTGGACATTATGCTCCCCGACGGAGACGGCTTTCTCCTGGCAAAACGCCTGCGAGCCCAAACATCGGCTCCCCTGCTCTTCCTCTCGGCGCGAGACGCTGAATCGGATCGGATCACGGGCTTTGAAATCGGAGCTGATGACTACGTTGTCAAACCCTTTTCCAACAAGGAGCTGGTTTTGCGCGTCCAGGCCCTTCTCCGGAGGGGCGGATCGCTTCCGGAGGAACAGGGAGAATCGGGCCGCTGGACCCATAACGGAATGACCCTGGAACTGAACCGGGAAACCCGGATCGCCCTGCTGGAAGGAGAACCTCTGGCCCTGACCACAGGCGAGTGGGAAATCATGTGGTACTGCGCCACCCGGGCACCCCGCGTTGTCTCCCGGGAATCGATCCTTTCGAACTGCCTGGGGCATCTTCACAACGGCTCCGAACGAACCGTGGACACCCATCTCTCAAATCTGCGAGGAAAACTGACAGATCCTGACTGGTTCGAGACGGTCCGAGGCTACGGCTACCGCTTTACAGGAGAACCCCGTTGAAGGAGAACTCCTTCGTGAGGAGAGCCCGCCCGTGAAAACACTCTTCGGCCGCACTTTTCTGGGCATGGCAGGGGCGCTTTTGCTTCTGAGCATTGTTCTGGGGGTGATCTTTATGATGGGCCTTCGCCGATCGGTGACCCTCTGGAACGTCAACAAAACCCGCCACCTCCAGAGCACCTTCTCCCGGGAAATCCTGCGCGTGGTCCGTGCAGAAGGAACACTTCAGGAAGAACGTCTCTCGCCGGCCCTGGGTCGATTCCTCACTCCCGGAGTTTCTCTGGTAATCCTGGACCCTCAGAGAGAACCGGTTTTTGTCTATCATCAGGGAGCACGGATCGATCCGGAGGATACAAGAAATCTGGACCCTCTTTTGTCGACCCTGGGAAAAACACGGAATCCTGCACTGGCCGTTTTTGATCAGGAACATCTGGTGGCCTATCTGTCCGTGGACACCCTGGGATTTCGAAGCGACCTCTCGAACCGGCAATTCATTAACTCCCTGGTTCTGACGGTGGCAGTGGCACTCCTGCTCTCCCTGGCGCTGGCCCTGGTGGGGGCAGGGTTGATTTCGAGGCATCTCACTGCCCAAGCCAGCAGACTCGCCACCGGACTGGGTGATCTGGCCTCGGGGAGCCGTCATGTCTCCTTTCCCCGGGAGGGCGCCCAGGAGCTTCGGGCCATAGCCGATGCAGCCCGAGCCTTGCAGGATCAACTCACCCAGGCAGAGCAGTTGCGCCGGCAGTGGATGCAAGATATTTCCCACGATCTCAGGACGCCTGTCTCCGCTCTGGCATCCCAGCTGGAGGGGATGATCGAGGGGGTGCTGGCACCGGCGCCGGAACGACTCCGGTCGCTTTTCAGCGAGGTGCACCGGGTGGAAGAGCTGGTTCGGGCTTTGCGGGAACTCAGCTGGGTGGAATCACCGGAGCTCTCCCTGGAGGAAGAACCAGTCCGTCTGGACCAGCTTGTCAACACCGCCACGGAGCGAATTGCCCACCGGAGAGAGAGGAACGATCTCTCCAATACTCCAGAGGGGGATACCCCACGGCACGATCTATGGACCCTCGATATACCCCCCGCTTTGTGCCGGGGAGACCGAAACCTTCTGCTTCGAGCACTGACAAACCTGCTGGAAAACGCACTGATTCACGGTGATCCACACAGGCCTGTGACGGCGCGAATCACCGAGACCCCTCGGGAAGTTCATCTTTGGGTAGAAAACAAGGGATGGATTCCCGAAAAGGACCGGGAGCACCTCTTCGACCGTCTCTATCGGGGCGATCGAAGCCGGTCGTCTCCCGGATCTGGCCTGGGCCTGGCCATCACCAGGGCCATCGTGGACCGCCACCAGGGAAGAATCACCATCAGCCAGCAGGAAGAGACCGTTGTGGCCCATCTTGTGCTCCCTCGGGCAACACCCCCGGAAGCAGGCTCCTCCCCGCCGGAATTTCCACAGGACCACTGAAAATAATAAAACAGCGCAGTTCCACAAATTAATGAATTTTTTAATTTGCACATTCGTCATTGTGGTGATAACATATTCTCACCTATGGCTATGGCAGTTTTTTTCGGGGGTCTGGCCCTTCTCCTGACGGGAGGGGCTCTTTGGATGCAGGGAGGAATGGCGGAACCGCTCCTGGCGGCGGCGGCGTTGCTGTTTCTGGGATACGCCCTGGTGCGGCAACGCCTCTTGCGGCGGGAACAGGCCGATCTGGTAACTCATATCAGGGAAGCCGTAACCGAATCGGCTCAACCGCTCTCGCGGCTGATTTGGGATGTGGCAAAGGGGAGACTCAACACCTCGCCACCACAAAAACCCCGGCGCTGGGAAACAGGGAAGCAAGGCCGGGGAGGTTGCGCCGTCGCCCGGGAGGCCTACAACGACCTGGTGGAACAACTGTCGGCCAGCACCGATGCGGCAACATCCCTCACGGCGGTCCCTATCAAACGCCTGATCTACACCGGCATTGACGATTTTGCCCACGGACAGCGGGCGGCACGTCTGATCGGCGAACTCTGCGGCGGCAAGGGACGCGTGGCCGTAGTGGCCGTAGACCACTCCACCAACTACTCTGTCCTGCGGGAACGGGGCTTTACCAGCACCCTGAACACGGAGTTTGCCGGGGTGGATCTTGGTCAGGTGATCTACAGCGGGCGCAATGCCGAGCGCGCCATCACGGGAATCTGCGAGGTCCTGCGCACGGATCCCTCCATTACCGCTGTATATCAGTTGGAAGAAGCCTCCACCGAGGCGGTCTTCAAGGCCATCCAGGAACAGTTTCCTCCAAACCGGACAATCCTGGTGGGCCACGGGCGCAGGAAGGATTTTCTCTCCTTTTTCGAGTCAGGACACCTCGACGCGACCCTCACACAGGACCCCTATCTCCAGGGCTTCAACCCCATGGTCCACATTTACAACCATCTGGTGAGCGGATGGAAACCGGAGACGCCTCGTCAGTTTATTGTCCCCAAAACACTGAATCAGGAAAACTACCGCGCCATGCTGGCAAACCCCATCGACAGGGAGGATCGCGCAGCCCTCTCCCCGAAGCGTCCCGACCGCCTTCTGAAAATCACCTATCTTCTCCCCAAGAACTACGACTTCTGGAATACCGTGGAGCTGGGAGCACAGGAAGCACAACAGGAACTGAAGAATCTGGGAGTACAGGTTACGGTGGCCCTCCCCGATGACCCTTCCAAACCCTACGACCTTGAGCAGTGGCACCGCATGATTCGCCGGGTGGCAAAAAATGGTGCCCACGGTCTGGTAGTTCCCGTTTTCTCCGACCAGCTGATCCCAACCATCAACGAGGCTGCCGATATGGGGGTTGTTGTGGCAACCTGCAACCAGGAACCGGCGTCGTTGAGGGAGATGATCTTCTCTATCCGGGACCAGGCCCGAATCGTTGGCTCTGCCGCCGAGGATCTCTCGGCTGGTGCTGACCGGTCAGGAAAGGTACTGAAACGGGTGGAAGCCGCAGCAACGAGCCTCAAAGAGCAGTCCCTGACGCAGGAACGGGCGAGTCACCGCATTACCGAAGCAAGCTCGGAACTCCGTTCTGCCCTGGAAGGGATGGCAGAAACACTCCCCGAGATGGTCTCCCGGGCAGAGCAAATCCGGGTAGCCTCCGAAGAGGGAGGAACAACCATTAACCAGGGAATCGCCGAGACCGACAAAACCGTCACGACCATCAGCAATACTGCCAGCGTTGTAGAGAAACTCGCCGGGCGCTCCCAGGATGTGTTGCAGTTGATCCAGGCAATCAAGGATATCGGCGATCGAACCCATATGCTTGCCATGAACGCCGCCATCGAATCTGCCCGGGCCGGCGAGGCTGGCCGGGGGTTTGCCGTAGTGGCCGACGAGATCCGCGCCCTCTCGGCCCAATCGTCCCAAACGAGCGACCGGATCGAAACCCACCTGGGAGAAGTGGTAGAGAATATCCGGGAGGTCTCTTCCACGGTAGACACCAGCGTCCAGTCGATCCAGCGAAACAGGGAAACCTCCAAACGGATGGAGGAGGTCTTTCAGTCAATTCTCTCCCAGATGGAGCACAACACCACCACCATCAACTCCGTTCGGCATCACCTGGAAACGGTGCGGGAGCAACTTCAGAAGGTAGATCTCTCGACGGAAGAGTTTGAAACAGGGTTGAAGAACCTGGTCACCGACATCCGGGAGGTAGAAGATGCCCAGAAGGAAATATCGCAGGCCATGGACGCCGTCTTTGCCTGCAGTCAGTCCCTGGCATCCTCCTCGTCGGCCCAGCAGACCATGTTGAGAAGTTTCGAGGTCTGATCCGGGTGGGCGGCCCCCCAGGTGAGCCCGGACCGTTGCGCTCCGCCGAGGCACCGTCCCGGGCTCCCGCCGCCCCGCTTCGCTATGTCCGGTTCTGCGCAGCAGGGCGATCTCCCGGCAGGATTCAATAGGACTTCAATAGGACAAGGTTATTCCTCCCCGGAGATACGAGAGGTTTTCCGACTCCAGAAAGATCCGTATCGCCTCGGCGGGACGAAATGCCAGCCCCGCCCCCCAGTGCGCGTCTTCGTCGTCCACATCGTAGGTTGCTGCCACGTGAACCGCTACAGCCTCCTGGATCACCCACCAAAAAGGATACCACCCCAGCCTCGCCTGGGCGTAATCGGTTCCTGCATAGAGGCTGTACCGCGTGTGGAGCAGTGCCGGGATGAGGATATCGGCCACCACAAAAGGACCGGCAAGCCAGGCCCCCTGCTCATCCCACTCTCGGTCCTTTGCCCCTCCCAGAGAAGCTCTTCCGAACCCTCCCAAACCGATGGTGGTGCTGGTAACAAGCCCGGCCCGGGACAAGACCTGGACCATGACCCGCCCCGTGAGTTCCACGGCCACGTCCGATTCCTCGGTATCGTAGATTCCCTGACCGTCCAGCCCGACCTGGAAAAGCCTTAGCATCGTCTTGTCAACCGAGAAATCTGCTGCCCGCTCGTCTTCCGACCCGGTATAAGCCAGGTTGATCTCGATCGCCCCGGGCAGGTACCCCGTGGGAAGCCTCCGCTCGCGGCTCATGAGGGAGTGATCCAGAAAGTCCCGGTACCGATCGGCCCGCATGCGCCGGTCAGCCAGGCGAACCTGATCCCGCATCTTGTCCAGCTCGATCTCTTTCTGGCGCTGCACAACCCGGGCCTCCTCGTCGCGCAGGGCCTGAAGTTGCCGTTCCCGCTCGGCCTCGCCCATCTCTGCCATGGTACGCGCCCACTCGGCCAGCTTCACTCGATATTCCTCGTGGGTTGCGCGTATTTTTGCGTACCAGATCCCGCTGGCGGGATGGCGCCAGGCCTCGGGTCGAATTCCCGATATTATCGCCTGGCTTCTCACCTCTGATTCTACCTTCTGCAAAAACTCGGAGCCCTCGCGAGTAGCAACTTCCCGATCGATAACCCGGGCATCCACTTCGGTGGAAAGATTTCCGGCAAAGTCCACGGCAGCTGCGGCCTCTGCCTGCGCACGGCTTTGAGCCTCCCCTACCCCGACGATAGACCCGGGATACTGGTCCTGAAGCTCCCGGAGCTTTCCTTCCTGAATAAGCTGCACCCAGGAGGGGGTATCCACCTCCTGGGGGATATCCCGGGAGACCTCCCGGGCCCCCTCTCCCACTTCAGACCCTTCGGCTGTTTCCGAAGATGATCGCTCGAAGATTCCCCCGGGGAAGACAAAGCCTCCGGCCACAAGAAAAATTATTCCCACCCATATACACCGTTTCACCAGACCCTCCTTATATCCTGCGCAGCACCCACAGGCCCCTGCGCAGCATCTCTTCATGCTGTGGTTGCGCAGTACTCCGCACACACCTTATGGCTGTAGCCGTTGCTCTCGGCCGGACAGCGACGGTATTCGCATTTCGCAGCCAGCAATCCGCAAACTTTGCATCCACCTTCTTATTTGTTGTACATTATTACGATGGAGTCAAATGACTTGAAAGCAAATGATCCAGGACACCGAAGCACCGGAACGGATTCTATCATGCTCTGTTCAACCGGCAGAAGTGCCGAGGCCAGAGAGCCTCTGCTGCAGCAAGCTGTGGACGCTGCAGACCACGGCATCTACATTACCGACTCTGAGGGAGTTCTGGAAATGGTGAACCCCGGATTCTGCCGCATCGCCGGCTATTCCCGGGAGGAGCTCCTCGGAAAAAACATATCAGTTCTCAAATCGGAAAAGATGGCCCTGGAGTATTACCAGCGGCTCTGGAAGACAATTCTGGCAGGGGAATCCTGGCAGGAGGAGATTATCAATCGCCGCAAGGACGGCACCCTCTACTGGGCCTTCCAGATCATAAACCCCGTCACAGACAAAGAGGGAAAAATAACTCACTACGTGGGGGTACAAAACGACATCACCGAAACGCGACGACTCCGAAAAGAACGCGATATAGCCCTGGGCGAACTCGACGCCATCTTTTCGAACACCCAGGACGCGATCTTTCTCGTCGATGTGGACCACGCTCCATCCCGGGAAGATACGCCCCGAAAAACAGATTCCCGGCCCCAGGCGGTATTCCGTTATCGCAAGCTCAACCCGGCCCACGAGGAACTGACGGGCTTTACCACCGAAGCGGTGCGAGGAAAATCACCGGAAGAACTCCTGCCCCCGGAAACGGCCCGGACAGTCTCGCGCTACTACCGAATCTGCCTTGAAGCAGGGGCACCCCTCACCTACGAGGAAACCCTGGCTCTTCCCGCGAGCACCCGGACCTGGCAAACCAAACTGGCCCCAATATACCGGGAGGGCAAAATCGTTCAGCTCGTGGGCGCCTCCCGGGACATTACCGAAGAAAAAACCCTTCAGGAGAAACTCCGGACTCTCTCCGAGCAGGATGCCCTCACGGGCATCGCCAACCGGCGAAAGATCCAGGAAGAACTCTCCCGGGAGATGACCCGGGCAATACGTTATACCAGTCCCCTGTCGGTCATTATGGCCGATCTGGATCACTTCAAGGCGGTAAACGACACCTTGGGCCACGATGCGGGAGATAGTGTCCTGAAAGCCGCCGCTTCGGCCATGGCCGAATCCCTCCGGCCCAGCGACCACCTTGGGAGGTGGGGCGGCGAGGAGTTCCTCATTGTTCTCCCCGAAACCGACTTGCCCAGCGCAACCACCCTGGCCGAGAGAATACGCCAGCACGTGGCCGGTCTTGCGATAATCCCTGATCACCCCGTAACGATGAGTCTGGGAGTCTCGACCCTGGAAGAACTCTGCACCCCGGAAGAACTCCAGTCTCATTCTGATTCCACTCACCTTCAGGCCCTCCAGGAGAAGCTCCTTCAGCGAGCTGACAGCCGCCTGTACCTGGCAAAGGAATCTGGCCGAAACCGGGTTCAGAACCGGGATGCCCCGTGAGGCGGCCCCCCGGGGATCAATCTTTTCTTGATGGCAATTTTCGCCGTTCACGGTTTTCGTTGACAGAATCAATCCGGTGGCTCTAGGCTACGGCTGTGCAGACCCAGCGAGTTCTCCTGAGCTTCACAATCCTTCTCCTCTACGTTGCGGCGATTCCTCTGTCGAACAGGGTGGGTGAAGGACTCCCGCCCCAATGGATTAACTATACCGTTCCATCGATCCTTCTCTGTTGCTCCCTGGTGATCCCCCAGGTAAAGCAGGAGATAGCCGAGGTAATCCGGCTGATCCTCCTGGGAATTCAACTCGCCCTCACCTACGTTATCCTCCAGCCCCTGGGAGATGCACTCCTGCTGGACGTGATCCTTCTCATGGCCGCAGCAATGTCGGTCGCTCTCTACGGATCGGTTCCCACGGCCCTCACCCTGGGAGCCCTCCTCCTTGCCACCCTTCTGTTCCGCAGCCGCCCCCCCAAGGTCTGGGACATGGCGGTTCAGCAGCCCCTGCCCCAGGATGTAGCCATGACAGCCGTCATCGTGGGCAGCGGCTTTCTCACCGCCTTTGCCGCTGCCCGGGGCGATACCCAGCGACGCAAGGTTCTGGCCGATGCCCGCTACCAGAACCAGACAATCCGCAAACTGGTAGAGGCCAACATGGAATACCAGCGCTATGCCCTGGACATCGAACAGAGCGCACGCCAGAAAGAGCGGGAGCGGATAACCCGGGAAGTTCACGATGCTGTGGGCTACGCCTTTACCAATCAACGCATGGTCCTGGAGGCAGCCATCGTGCTGATGGACCGAAACCGCGAGCAGGATCGGGACCGCCTGGCTTCGCTGGTACGCGATGCCGCCCGATCTCTGGCTGAAGGATATCAGGAGGTTCGCGCCGCGCTTCACCGCCTCCGCCGGGTCGAACGGGGACACCAGACCCTGGAGACACGCCTACTACACCTGACCCGGCATTTCTCTGCCGTTTCTGGGGTGACAATCACGCCCCGGATTCTCCTGGGCCAGGGCCAGATGCCCCCACCCCTGGAGGAGATCTTCTTCCGTTGCGCCCAGGAGGGCATCACCAACGCCTTCTGCCACGGCCAGGCCACAGAGGTAACGCTTATTCTCCGGGCCGACCGGGAGGGATTCTACCTCACCGTCCTGGACGACGGCAGGGGAAGCGGCGGCTCCATTCAGGAAGGAATTGGCCTGCGGGGAATGCGGGAACGCCTGGAACCCTGGGGAGGGACCCTCCAGACCAGCGCCATGGAACGGGGCTTTTCCCTCCAGGTATACCTCCCGCGACCCCCGGCACACCGGCCCCCGGCACACCGACCCCCGGCACACCGGCCCCTGCCAGAAACACCACCCGCCGCATCGGAGGGAACCCGGCCGTGAAAGTTCTTTTGGTGGACGATCAAAAACTCTTTGTAGACAGCATGAGGGCGATTCTGGAAACCCTCGATGAAGAACTGGAAATCGTCGGCACCGCATCGGACGGGCAGGAAGCGCTCCAGCAAGCCGACCTCCTCCGGCCGGAACTGATCCTGATGGATGTACGCATGCCCGTCCTGGACGGAGTGGAGGCAACGCGCCGCATCTTGCTGCGGCACCCCACCATCCGAATTATCATGCTCACCACTTTTGAAGACGATGAATATGTGCAAACAGCGATCTCCCACGGGGCGCGGGGGTATCTGCTGAAATCCATTTCCGCCACGGAACTGGTTACGGCCCTGAAGGCCGTGGCAGGCGGCATGGTCGCCATAGACCCCCACGTGGTCGCCGGGATGGTCAAATCCCCCCCTGCGCTACGGCCATCCCCTCCCCCCTGGATAGATGCCTTAAGCCGCCGGGAGAGGCAGATCCTGGGGCTTATCCTCCAGGGCTACCACAACCGGGAGATCGCCGAGACGATCCACGCGGCGGAGCAGACCGTCCGAAACTACGCAAGCCGCATCTACGACAAGATCGGTGCCGCTGACAGAGCAGAAGCGGCCCGGATAGCCCGGGAATCAGGACTCTTCTAGCCACAGTCGGTACAAATCGAGTACAGAACCGGTATCTCCGTACCCTTGCGGGGGAACACAGAAGGCCCTACCATGATAAGCGATCAAACATCCTAAAGGAGGATCCGTATGAAGAAAATTGCCATGGTGGGTCTGGCGCTCGTAGTTGCCACAACCCTCTTTGCCGGAGGAGGACGGGAATCCCGGACTGCCGAAGGTTCCGTGGGGCTTACCCTGGGATCGTGGAGAACCGATGACGTTCAGCAAATCAACCGCCTGATTGCAGCCTTCAACGAAGAGCACCCGAACATCGCCATCCGCTTTGACCCCACCAACCCCCCCGACTACAACGCCACACTCCGTCTCCAGCTGGAGTCAGGAACAGGACCGGACATCTTCTATGCCCGAAGCTACGCCACGGGCCAGGATCTGTTTGCCGACGGCTACATGCTGGATCTGAGCGATCAAGCCTTTATCGCCGCCGCCTACGATGAAGGAGCCCGGGACCCCTGGCAGACACCCGACGGCAAGCAGTTTGCCATGCCTCTCATGGCAGTCTCTCACGGCGTGTACTACAATGTGGATCTTTTCAACGACCTGGGAATCACCCCTCCCGAGACTTGGCAGGAGCTCCTGGAAACAGCCCGAAAAATTGCCGACGCCGGATATATTCCCATCGCCAACGGCCTTGCCGACGAATGGGACATCACCGAGGTGCTCTGGATGAACATCGCACCGGCCTTCCTGGGCGGCCGGGACGCTCGCCTTGCCTATGAAGCGGGAACACGACCATTCAACGACCGTGCCATGGAAAGCGTCTTTTCCGCCGTGGCCTCGCTGGAACCCTTTCTCCCCCGTGGATACGAGGCAATCAGCTACAACGACAGCAAAGCTCTTTTCCTGCTGGGTGAAGCAGCCATGTGGTTCGACGGATCCTGGACGGTGAGCGAGTTCGAGGCCTCGAACCCTGACTTTACCTGGAGCGTCTTTGCACCACCTCCGCCGGCAGGCGCCACGCCCCACATCACCTTCCACCCCGATGCGGGAATCGCCGTGAACCCGGCAAGCCCCAACGTGGAGGCTGCCCTGACCTTCCTGGAATGGCTCTCCGGCCCGCGAGCCTCGGCGGTGCTGGGAAACGAACTGGCCGGATTCTTCCCCATGGTAAAGAACCCGCCAGCTCTGGAAAACGAAAAAGCCAACGCCTTCCTGCAACTCAACGAAGGGCGGGAACTGGATGTACGCTTTCCCTGGCCCCGGCTGATGTCGGGCGATCCCAGCGCCTACTCCCTGATACAGCAGGGATCAACCGGCGTGATCACCGGCCGGATAACCCCCAGCGAAGCGGCCCGGGCGCTTCATCAGGGTGTTACGAGCTGGTATACCCCCTAGGTTCTGCTTCCGTACAACCTGCCCGGCGGACCCGCACCATCGCGGGTCCGCCTCTCTAAACCACGAGGAGTAACAGACCATGAGACACACCCGCAGCGCCCTCCACCCCCACTGGTCCTGGATGTGGTACCTGATACCGGCGCTCTTTTTCTACTCTCTTTTTATGGCCTGGCCCATGTTCAAATCTCTGGAACTCAGTCTCTACACAGGAAGCGGCTTCAACCTGGATACCTTTATCGGTTTCGATAACTACCGCCGGCTCTTTGGTCAGGGCGTGGTGGCAGAGCGATTCTGGGGAGCCTTCAGGAACACCTGGGTCTTTTTTGCCGTTCATATGCTGGTGCAAAACTCCCTGGGGTTGGTCTTCGCCACAATCCTGAGTTCTGCCTCCCTGCGCGGAGCCCAGATCTACCGGACAATCATCTTCATCCCCGCCACTCTGGCCATCGTTGTCACGGGATTCCTCTGGCGGCTCCTCCTGAATCCCCAGTGGGGTTCGGTGAACATCATCCTCACCAGTCTTGGTCTGGACGCGCTGGCTCTGCCCTGGCTGGGTCTGGAATCGACTGCCCTGGTCACCATCTCTCTTGTATCGAGCTGGCAGTGGGTGGGAATTCCCACCATGATCTTCCTCAGCGCCCTCCAAAACATCTCGGAGGATCTTTTTGAGGCTGCCGAGATAGACGGAGCCGGAAGCTGGACGACCTTCTGGCGAATCAAAATGCCCCTGATCTGGCCCATCATGGGAGTTGTCTCGATCCTGACTTTTACAGCAAACTTCAATGCCTTCGACGTGGTTTTTGCCATGGCCGGAGCAAACGGACCCCCCAATTTTTCCACAGATATCTTGGGAACCTACTTCTACCGGGTAGGCATAGCCGGCCAGCATCCCGTGGGAATTCCCGATATGGGGCTGGGTGCCGCCGTGGCATCGTTCATCTTCCTGGTGCTCTTCGTGGGTGTTCTGGTGATCCGCAGCGTCTTTCGTGACAAGGAGGAACTCTAACCATGGCAAAAGTACACGTCCGGGGGCAGCAATTCTGGTCCCACCTGGTCCTTCTCACCTGGTCAGCCCTGGTGATCATCCCCCTCTGGATCATGGTGGTGAACTCCTTCAAGACAAAGCTGGCGATTTACCGAAGACCCTTTGGCCTGCCCAGCCCCTGGACCCTCCAGGGATACCTGGCAGTTTTCACGGGCTCCAGTTTTCCCCGTTACTTTCTGAACAGCATTATGATTACCGCCACCTCGATCGGCGTAATCCTTCTCTGCGCTTCTCTTGCCGCCTACGCGATCGCCCGGTGGAACAGTCCTCTCTCCAAGGGAGTTTTCCTCTTCTTCCTGGCGGGCCTCATGGTGCCGATTCGAATCGGCAGCATCAACCTGCTCATCCTGATCAGGGATCTGGGACTCATGGACCAACTGATCGGTCTGCTCCCCATCTATGTTGCCATGGGGATGCCCGTGGGAGTTTTTGTCCTGACCGAGTTCATTCGCACCGTTCCTGCCGAGCTTACCCAGGCTGCTCACATCGACGGAGCCAGTCGGCTTCGCATCTTCCTGCAGATCATTCTGCCCCTCACCCGTCCTGCCATGGCCACCGTGGCAATCTTCAACCTGGTGGTGCTCTGGAACGATCTCTGGTTCCCCCTGATCTTTATCCGCTCCGAGAGCCGCAGAACCCTTATGTTGGGAGTAACCAGACTCTTTGGTCAGTATCAGACGGACTGGACCAGAATACTTTCAACCCTGACCATCGCGACGATCCCTATCGTCCTGCTCTATATCCTGATGGCCCGGCAGTTTATCCGGGGACTTACGGCCGGAGCTGTGAAAGGTTAACCCGGGAGAAATCACCCCGGGGCACGGGAAAAGCCGGGCGGGTGATTTTTCCCGGCTCCTGTGCGATCATGAGGGTATGAGACAACGATCAATTACCCTGGGGGCCCATGTGAGCGCCGCCGGGGGCGTCCAGAACGCTCCCGGAAACGCCCGGGCCATTGGAGCGGGAGCGTTTGCGCTCTTTACCCGGAACCAGCGGCGCTGGCATTCCCCTGGTTATACAACGGAAACAATTGCCCTCTTCCGGCAGGCCCTGTCAGATCAGGGATTTGCACCGGAGAGCGTTCTTCCCCACGCAGGATATCTCATTAACCTGGGCTCCCCCGATGAAGAAGTTCGGGAGAAGTCCATCCGGGGGCTGGCAGACGAGCTGGAGCGAACAATCCAGTTGGGTCTGGGGTTGCTGAACTTTCATCCGGGAACATCCAAAGGCCAGATGGATGAGGCCGCCACGTGCAGACGAATCGCCGACGGGATCGATCAGGTCCTGCAAGCCGTGGAAGATACCCGAAGAGCCCCGGCGCGGCTCGTTCTGGAAAATACCGCTGGCCAGGGAAGCAATATGGGAGCCACCTTCAGCCAACTGGCGCAGATCATAGAAGCCAGTGCCTTTCCTGAACGCCTTGCGGTGTGTGTGGACACCTGTCACGCCTTTGCTGCGGGGTTTGACATCCGCAACGCCGCCGGGTGGGATGCCCTCATGGCAGATCTGGAACAAACCCTGGGGCTGGAACGCCTTGCAGGGCTCCACCTGAACGATTCCCTGGGAGCCTTGGGGAGCAAGAAAGACCGGCACCAGCCCATCGGGGAGGGTGAAATCGGCCTGGAGGGGTTTCGGGCGATCATGCAGGACCAGCGCCTGGACGGGCTTCCCCTCATTCTGGAGACTCCCGACCCCGATGGATGGGCCCGGGAGATAGAACTCCTCCTGGAAATGGCCCGAAACTGATCTAGCCTGGTCAGGGGAAGAGTCCGGCGTCTCCCGGCAGAACCTGTGAGCTCAGGCCCTTCGTCCCGGAGCGTTTCGCCCCGGGGGAGAGCCTCGCCGGATCTCGAAATGATAGAGCTCACAGGCTATTCCCCCGTTATAGAGGGGCCTTCGCCCCAGAATGTTCAGACCTGTCCGACGGATCAGTTTCGGCTCAGAACAGAGGATCCAGGCAGAACACCCCTGGAGGTGTTGCCGGAGAATCTTTCCCAGATCGCTGTAGAGCACCCCGAGATCGGCCGGATTAAGCCGTTCCCCGTACGGCGGATTGGTTACAAGGGCGATCTCCCCCTTCTCGTTGATGCGGGAGCGCCCCCGGGGAGAGTCTCCAAGACTCTCCCGGGCCTGGAGGATCATCTCCGGGAGAGTCTGCCGGACATCACCAGACCGGAAAGAAATACGAGGTTCCATCCCTGCCCGACGGGCGTTCCGGCGGGCTATCTCCACCAGGGAAGAGTCCAGATCAGCTGCAAAAATCGAGGGTCGCCCCGGCGAAAGGGATGAGCCGGGAGGAATCCTGGGCGGATCGACCCCGGGCCACCCTTCCAGGGCAAAATGTCGCGACGGCCCATGAGGGGGAAGCCCGGCCGAGAGCAGGGCCGACTCAATCGCAATGGTGCCGGACCCGCAGAAGGGATCCACCATCACCCGGGGGCTACCCGCCTCCAGAAGCATCGCCGCAGCGACGGTCTCTCTCAGGGGCGCATCCCCCGCTTCCCTGCGGTATCCCCGCTCGTGCAGAGGTGATCCTGCTGCATCAAGCGAAACCGATGCATAGCCCTGGGCATCTACAAAAAGGACCACCGGAACATCGGGAGTTTTTCGGTCCACCGAAGATCGCCTGCCCTGATTTTCTCTCCGCTGGCGATCAACAATAGCATCCTTCAGGCGCATCGCCAGAAACCGGTGATCCCCCAGAACCTCGGACCGGGTAGAAGCAGTAATGGCAAAAGTTGCCTCAAGGGGAACGATGGTCTCCCAGGGACAGGAACTCATCTGCCGGTAGAGATCATCGTAGCTGCGCACATGAAAGCGGTCCAGGGGAAGAAGAAGGCGAGAGGCCGTTCTCAGGGACCGGCAGAGCAGATGGGCCTCCTGGAGCGACGCATCGATATCCACCGCCCCGGCCCCCTGGAGTTGACAGGAAAACCCCAGGGACTGGACCTCCCGAAGCAGGATCGGCTCCATCCCTCCTGCGCAGGTCGCCACCAGACGGGACGTCCCGGGCATTCCGCTCTTTCCGGCGGGGGAGGATTTTTTCTTCAGAATCACCTTTCGCTGCATCGGTAATCATCCTTTCCGGACTGGTCATTCCCCGGCAGGTCCTCTCCCGGGGAGGCCTTTTCCTGCGGATTTTTTCCTTGGGGGGTTCTTTCCTGAGGAATCTCCCCTCCATCCCGGCTTTTCCGGGAGCTTTTCTTGAGAACCGTCATGAAGATGATTCCGACTCCGATAAAGATCAACAGTCCTGGCATTCCCCGATTCTATCACCAGAGCAGCCCGGGAGGCGATATCCCTGAAAAAGATTGTCTTCTTTGATAGACTTTATTCTGCTAAAGGAATGAAAAGATTGTCTATGCACCATTGGTTAAAACACCACACAGGTCTGCCACTGCCCGGGGCGTGGCTGATTGTTTTTCTGGCCTCCTTTCCGGGCCACCCCGCCCCGGCCTCGCCCGGCCTTGCCCCGGTGGATAAATCCTTCCTGGACTATCAGGATACGGAACCCCTCTCACGCCCGCTGGACGGCGTGGCGCAACTGGCGTCGTTACTGGCCGCGTACCCTGACCGGATAGACCGCAAGGAATACCGAAACGGTGATTGGGCAATACGGGTAAACGGAGAGTGGATCTACTGGGCCAATGGCAGGCTTCTGCCAAAAAAAGCCCGATTTTCCTGGGAGCGCTTTGGCCGCTACCCCTTTTACACGTACGAGACGGGCCCCCTGGAGATTCCCCGGGTTGAGGCAGACCAGGAGGCTCGTCTCAGAGCGCTTCTTGCAGAGCAGGAGCTGAATCCACCCCGGCGACACAGAGCCTTCCCGGGAGCGCTCTACGGGTTTCGCACCGCCCAGGAAGCCCGGGCCTCGATGGTTCGCATGATCTTTCTCGGGCACTCGATTCGGGTTCACCCCATGATTCTTGAACCACTGGAGCGCGTCCACCAGGAGATTAAGGCTGCACGGGAAACGGATCGGGACGTCAGGAGCTTTCTCGACGAGTTGCTTCGGATCGAAGCGTTTTTCTGGCGCCCCATAGCAGGAACCCAGACGGTTAGTTATCACGGCTTCGGCGTTGCCCTGGATCTTATTCCCCGCTCCTACTACCGCCGCAACGCCTACTGGCGCTGGTCGGCCCAGGCAGGAATCGAAGACTGGTGGAATATACCGGAAGAGCGGCGCTGGACCATTCCCCAGACAATAGTGGAGATCTTTGAAAGCCAGGGCTTTATCTGGGGCGGCCGATGGCTTCTTTTTGACGCCATCCATTTTGAATACCGGCCCGAATTATTTCTGCTGGCAGAAAAACAGGGGCGGCCCCCCGAAGAGGTCCGCCCCTGAAGGGGGAAAACAGAATCAGAAGGAACTTCTCCTGGGAGCACGTCACTCCCGGGACCGGATCACCCAGAATCAGCCAGCCAGGATCAGAATCTGCTATCTGCGGCTTTCTTTTCTTCCATTCGCTTTTTCACGATCGGAGCCGCTACCGCCGCTACAGCAATGGCGAGCATGATCAACGTCAGCGGGCGCTTGTAGAAGCTTTCTACACCTCCGATGATCAGGGCCTGACGGAAGCTCAGCTCGGCCAGGCTTCCCAGAACAATCCCCAGCACAACCGGTGCAGGGGGATAATCGTAGCGCCTGAATATCCAGCCTATTACACCAAAAACCACACATACCACCACGGAATACATGGAAGAGGTGACGGCATAGCTACCAACGATGGCGAAGGTGAAAATGAGGGGATAGAGCAAGGTCTTCTTCAGGTCTGTAACCCGGACAAAGAGGTTGGCCCCCACAAGCCCCACCAACAGGATAAAGGCGTTGGCCATAAACATGGAGGCAAACATGCCGTAGACCAGTTCAGGCTCTTCCACGAACATTTCCGGACCCGGGTTCAGACCGTGGACCAACAGAGAACCCAGCAACACCGCCGCTGTTGCACTCCCGGGAATACCCAGGGCCAGCAAGGGAACAAGGGCCCCGCCTGCGGAAGCACTATTCGACGATTCGGCGGCGGCTACGCCTTCCGGAGAACCCTTCCCGAACTCTTCGGGTTTCTTGCTGCAGCGTTTTTCCACATCATAGGAAATGAATGCAGCAATAGTCCCTCCCGCACCGGGGAAAATCCCTATAATGGTGCCCAATACGCCGGAGCGGACGATGTTTTTCCACACTGTTAAATAGTAACGGACCTTGGGCAACTTATAGGCCAGCTTGTCGAACTTTTCTCCCTTGCTGTAGTGTTCAATATTATAGAAAAGCTCACCCAGCGCAAAAAGCCCGATGATTGCAGGAATCAGGGAAAGGCCATCGAGGAGCCGCATATCTCCGAAGGTAAACCGCCGCGTACCAGCTATGGGGTCCATACCAATGGTGTTTAGCAGCAAGCCAAAGACCACCGCTACCAGCGCCTTCTGCCAGTTTTTTCCGCCCATCGTTGCCACCGTGGTGAGACCCAGTATGGTTAGGGCGAAGTACTCGGAAGGCCAGAATTGCAAGGCCACCCGGGCCAGGGGCTGGGCAAATGCGATAAGTACGACCGTCCCGATAATACCACCAAAGACCGAGGCATAGAGTGAAATACCCATGGCTTCGCCCACACGTCCGTTTTTGGTCATGGGGTAGCCATCGAAGGCGGTTACCGCCGCCGACGGTGTACCGGGTGTATTGATCAGAACCGCCGAGACAGAGCCTCCGTAGTTCGCTCCCTTGTACGCCCCCAGGAGCAGAACCATGCCCAATACGGGCTCCAGAGTGAAGGTCATGGGCAACAGCAGCGCCACCGCCATGGAGGGCGATATCCCGGGAATGGCACCGAAAGTAACACCGGCAAAAACGCCTAGCAGGCACAGAAGAATGGCCATGGGCGTAAACATGATGCCAAAACCGCCGCCCAGGTTTGCAAGAATATCCATCATGATGGTAAAACCCTTTCTAACCGAACAACCCGGTAAAGAGCGCCCCCACAGGCAGGCGTACGTAGAGCAACCGGGCAAAAAAGAAGTAAGAGAAGATCACCCAGCACACAGGTACGGCGATCAGTTCAATCTTGTTGCGCGAATCCAGAACCCACATTACCACCACCAGGAAAATCGCCGAACTGAGGTAATAGCCGATGTAACGGAAGGAAACGAGGCTCAACACAAGCACACCGAAGACGATGCCCAGGCGCCAGAGATTCCCCCGATCTTTGTCAGGCACTTCTTCACCTTTCAGCATGGGAATAAAGGCAAGAAATGAAACCGGAATCAGCACATAAAACCAGAACCGCGGGACTGTGGCCCCGGTGGTTGCGACCCCTGAAAAACGGGGTACGGGGAACGAAAAAGTGATAACGTAGAACAGCAGGCCAATCCATAGAATGGAGGCCAGCACCAGAATTTGTCCCGTATAGGGCCGCAGTTTCTTGAAGGGCCTTATCAAAAGCCAACCAAGTGCAAGTACGATACCTAAAAAGACCATTTGCATGAGCAATCCCTGCCCTGCAAAAAACCTGCCTATCTCTACCAATCGAGAACCCTCCTTCATAGGACGAGGGACTAGCCACCCGGTCTTTTCCCGGCTAGCTGTCCCTCTTCTGCTTAGCAGATGCAGATGTGCCCCTGTTGTGTTTCCACAACAGGGAGAAGCAACTCTTACAGGTCGAGCTGGCCTAACCAGTATTCGGTGACCTCGACCGTTCTGTCTACAATCGCCCTGAAATCATCTCCAAAAACCGCCCGGGGGGCTATTGCATTCTCGGCATTGAATTCCTTCCACCGGGGGTGATCGTAAATTTTTGTTACAAGATCTTCCATCCACTCAATCATGGCCGGGGGGGTTCCTTGCCTCACAGCAAGACCACGCCAGATGTGTTCGTTGTTCAACTCGGGGTAGCCCAGTTCAGCAAAGGTGGGGGAATCTTCAAAACCGGGCATGCGCTCAGGAGAGGCGATTGCCGCCACCCATAAATCCCGGCCCTTCGCGTTGAAGGGGTTGCCCATCTGCACATCGGCAGAGCCGCCCAGTACTGCGGCTGCACCCAGGGGACCCGATACAAAGGGCACAGCGGTAGCCTCAACGCCGGTGGCTTCCCATATCATCAGAGCTTCAAAGTGCTTGTTTGCACCCAGCACGGGCACTGCCCATATCTGATTACCCCTCTTTTCCCGTGCCTGCTTGATAATCCCCTCGAAGTCCATACCGGCATCCCGATCGCTCTTTCGAATAATAACCGCAGCGGGGTCTTTCTGTATTTTAGCAAGCCAGTGGTACCCGTCAATGTATACACTGCGGTCAAAGTCGTTGGAAACCACGTTGTTGACGTTTGACATTGCCATGGCAAAGACGGTGTAGCCGTCGGCGGGCCGTGCAAGCACTGCATTGGAAGCATTCATGGTCGCCCCACCGGTAACATTTTCCACCACGAAGGTTGCATCAGTGAACTCGCGGGCGATATCAGTCATGAGTCGAACAGCAACATCGGTACCACCACCAGAACCCACGTGGGTAATGATCGTAATCGGACGAGTTGGTTTCCACTCCGAGGCCTCTCCGGCCGCCGATGCCGACGCAGCCTCTTCCCGGGCGCAGGCGCCCAGCATGATCAACAGACCCAACACGGCCAGTGCCGCAAAAAATCCCGATTTTTTTCCCATTATCTTTCTCATTTTGATAGTCCTCCTCATTATTTCCTCTCCACGATGCCTGGATCAACCTGACTGATTGGATATCTGATTTCGTGCATCGATCCCGCCGTTGCATAGCTCACCGATCATTCCCCTGAAATCCCGGTACGCAACGCCATCACTCTCCACGAAATTATGACTAACAGTACGCCTAAAGCCCTGGTCTGTCCAATAAAACATCTCGATAGGGTATAATCGATATTTTTATACCCTATCATGCTCTCATGTCGGGGCCATCCGCCCCGATTTCAGCCTGCCCGATTTCAGCCAAACCGCTCCTGGAGAAGGGGCTGGAGTTTTTTCCGGGAAATTCCCAGATTTCCCTGACTGAAGCAGCGAAGCCCCAGGTCCGAAGCAACCTCCTGAAGGGATGGCGGGGTAATATCCGCCAGGTCAAGCCCCTTCTCGTTCAACAGGGCTTCCAACTGCTGCAACCGCTCCTTCTCCGGAACCAGCAGGACAAGCTCCCGGGTAAAACCGGGAGCGGTGTAGGCGATCATCGCCAGGAGCATATCCAGACCCCGGGCGTCCCGGTATGCCTCAAGCCCCTGGGCCAACTCGCTGTCCCGGGCCACCCAGTCTTTCACAGGGAGCAGAACCGACGAGATCCCGATGCGGTTTTCACCGATCTGCCACTCTTTGTAGTCTTTTCGCAGGAGGTCCCGGGTCTCCAGATCGGAAACGTTGAACTTCTCCCGCTGCAGCACCTGAAAAAGATCATCCTGACTCTGCTCCGCCCGGGGAAGCAGGAGATCCACCATGGCTTGATCGTCGGGGGTGGTTCGCTGAGCGGCAGGATCAAGATTGACGGTATCAAGCAAAATGGTTCCCACCAGAAGGCTCGCAACGTCTTTCTCCAGAAGCTCCGGTGTGTTGCGGGAAATCTCACGGGCAACCAGGGTAGCAGCCGATCCTGTGGGCTCGATCAACCGGACCAGGGCGTCGGAAAAGAGCCCCTCGTCGGCGTGGTGGTCCACTATCTCCCGGACAGCGTCGGCCAGGTCACTCTGGTTTCCCGCAAGACGGTTGTGATCGACCAGGGTGAGTTCCAGCCGCCCCGCCCGATGAAGTCCGGCCAGGTCGATCTCGTCGATAAACGAAAGGAGAGCCGGATCAATTCCCGCCTGACGAAGCAGAAAAACTGCCTCAGTCCGCAGTTTGTAATCTCCCCGGGGAATATTGATCACCGGTATGCGAAGATCCGTCTCCTCCGGGCCCGATCGATAAAATGAGTACACCAGGGCCGAAACCATGGAATCAAGGTCAGCAGCTTCGTTCCCCAGGACGCAATGAAGGGTCTCTCTTCCTGAAGAGATTTTTTCTTTTGTTTTCGCCAGGCCCTGCAGAAAGCTGGACCAGGAGCGGGGTAAATTGGACATATCGTCTCCTCCTTCGAATCATTCCTGTGTTGATGTGTGGGGGTTATGGTCTGTCAGGGCTCGCTCTCCTGTCAATCAAATGATCGGTGAAGCTGTAAAAAGTTGTTTATCTCAAGAAGCAACGATTTTAATTGGCCCTTCTCCTGGTCCCTGTGCTAGGGTTTGACTCAATTCGAGAATATTTTCAGACGAAGGAGAACCATACCATGGCAGACGTGTTTGCACAGAATAAAGCCACCAGTGCGGCCGACGCAGAGAAAATCGTTCCCCGGGCGGAGTTTCGGGTCTTTGAGCAAGGAATCATTGAGCACGTGAAGAGCAAGATGTGGAACGGCAAGACCGTCCTCTTCAAAGCCCGACGCATGCCCCTGGAGACCTATTTTCTTTCGGTTCACACCAACGAAGCCAACGTCAAAGTCCGTGACGGGCTTCTGGATATCAAGACCAAGGTAGGCGAGACTCCCGAAGGATACGAGATTTTTCAACCCCGTGGAAAGTTTCAGTTTCCCGTTCCCCAGGCCGACGTGGCAACGATTCTTTCGCACCTCAAGGCAGAGATCGCCCTCACCCAGGAGAATTACACCATCGAGGACTTTATTGCCCTTGTGAAGGAAAGCCGGGACCTGACAGCTGTCACGGTGGAGAAAATGCGCTATGGCTTCACCATCGACAATATCATCTGCGAATACGCCCAGGTCTGGCTCAACGGGGCTTTGGTAGAAACAGCCTGCTGCGAGAGCGAGGACTACGAAGGGATGAAGCGGGTTGTCGAGGAGCTGGGTCTCTCGGAGAAACCCAACACCAACTACCTGAGAGCTGCAAAACAGGTTGTGGGGATGGCGTGACAGCGATGGGGAAAAAAACTGTAACCGGGGGGATCTTCGCCTCCCGGGCAAAAACGCTGGAGCTGGAGATAGAACAATTCCTGGGGCTGGTCGATCAGAGCGCGCTTCTTCTGGAAGAGGCGGTGAAAAAGTACATCCAGGGAGATCTGGATCTCTTTGAAAAACAGTTCGGCGAGATAGACCGGATCGAGCGCGATGCCGACGACCTGCGCCGCCAGATCAAGCACCGGCTTTACGCCGAGATGCTCATCCCCGATTCCCGGGGAGATGTCCTGGGACTCCTGGAGACCACCGACAGCATCTGCGATGTGGCCAAGCGGGTCGCCACCCATTTCAGCATCGAGAAGCCCGAGATCTATCCCTTCCTGAAGGACGATTTTCTGGAACTCACCGAGATATGCCGCAAAGCCGTGCAGGAGCTCACCCTGGCTGAACGGGCCTTCTTCCGCGAGCTCTACCGCGTGACGGAGCATCTGGATAAGGTCCACTTCTGGGAGCACCAGGCCGACGAGGTGGAGGACCGGCTCAAGCGCAAGGCCTTC